>CAVITM010000034.1:0-14992 GCA_963645455.1 Moraxellaceae bacterium
GTATTATGCTGCTCCCCAGATCGTCGCCAACGTACCCCCCAACTGTTTTATGCCCCGGCCAAGTGTGGGCAGCGCGGTCATTCGGCTGAAAAAATACGAAAAACCGCCGGTTGATGTGGCAGATGAGCGCCTCATGTTCCGAATCATCCGGGCCTCCTTCAACCAGCGGAGAAAAACCCTGGTAAATGGCCTGAAAAATGCGTCAGAATTGTCTTTTTCCAAAGAGCAGATCGAGGCGGCTATCCAGGCCATCGGTCAGCCCTTAACGATTCGTGGAGAAGCCCTGTCCCTGGCCCAGTTTGCCCAGTTGGCAAATGTCCTTGGAGGAGTCGCTAACGCTTGATTTATACAGGGGGCTTCGCTATACTGAAACAAGGAGACGTGGATGAATTATGCATATCTCGTCCGGTGCAGTGACGACAGTCTCTACGCCGGATGGACGAATAATCTGGAAAAAAGAATGCAGGCCCACAACCAGGGATCCGGCGCAAAATATACGAGATCGCGCCGCCCGGTGACACTGGCTTATTATGAGACCTTTGAGACAAAGGAAGAAGCGATGAAGCGTGAGGCAGCCTTCAAGAAGCTGACCCACCAGGAAAAGGAGCGCCTGGTTAATCAATCAGACCGGCCTTCTTTTTCTGGCGCATTTCTTTGAAAAATCCACTGAGAAGTGCCGAGCATTCCTCCTGCAAAAGGCCGCTTTCAATCTCGACCTGATGGTTAAAAGAAGGAAACTGCAGCAGGTTGATCAGTGATCCGGCGCAGCCGGCCTTTGGATTCATGGTACCGATATAGATTTTGGGGATGCGTGCCTGAACGATGGCTCCTGCACACATCTGACAGGGCTCCAGGGTGACATACATGGTACACTGTTCCAGCCGCCAGTCGCCGGTTTTTTTGCTGGCCTTGCGGATGGCATTCAGCTCTGCGTGAGAGAGTGTATTGTGGTCGGTTTTTCGGCGGTTATAGCCCCGGGCGATGATTTTATCATCTGCCACCAGCACACAGCCGATAGGGACTTCGCCTAACGCATAGGCTTTTTTCGCTTCCCGAAACGCCGCGCGCATATATTTTTCCTCAGGGGTTTGCTTTTGCATATAGGATTCCTTTCGCGAGAATTTATCGATACCGGACGGAGTGTGCCGGCATCACAGAGATGATTATAGCACAAAAGAGACAAAAAAATGAATTTTATCTATGAAACAGACCGATTATACATTCAGATATTAAATGGTACCTATGCGGCGCAATGCCTGCGGTTTTATCAGGATGACCGTGAATTGTTCGAGCGCTACGAGGCGTTGCGGCCGGACAATTTTTACACGGAAAGCTATCACCGGTACCTGATGAATTACGAATACAATCGGATTCTTCGCGGCGATCTGATGCGCTATTACTTTTTTCCGAAGGATGATGTGGATCGTATGATCGGGACTGTGAGCCTGCGGAACATCGTACATGGCGCTTATGACAAGTGCGAGATTGGCTACAAGATCTCCAGTGATTATCAGGGTCAGGGCTACGCCCATGAGGGCATTGGCCGTGTGCTGCAGATCGCATTTGAAGAGCTGGAGCTCAGACGGATCGAGGCCTACTGCATGCCGGATAACGCACCGTCGATCCACCTGCTGGAATCGCTGGATTTTCTCCTGGAGGGCAGACTCCGGAAGTACGTTCAGATTAATGGACAATACGAGGATCATCTGATCTACAGTCTGTTACGGGATTAATATAGAAAAAGCGTAACTGTTCAGGTGGTTCTGAACAGATACGAAAAAGCAAGGATCAATCAAAAGAAAGGTCATATAGGAATGAACATACTGACAGCAGACAAACAGAAAAGGGAACAGCTGGGAGACCTGCTTCCGCAGGCCTATTTGCGGCAGCAGGAACTGATTCTGGTGGCAGAACAGGAAAAGCTCCCGCTGGGTGTCATCGCCATGAGCAAGCGGGAGGATCGATTCGTGATCGACTGGCTTTACGTTCAGCCGGAGGAACGGGGAAAGGGATACGGCGGAGCACTTCTGGACGCATCCTGCTGTGTGGCTGCCCGCAGCGGCACACGCTGGCTGGAGACGAATATTTATGCCCAGGACGAGAACCGGCAGCTATTGCTGGCCATGCTGTCTGCCAGGAGCTTTTTCCTGACCCATACAAAAATAAACCGGGTCTGTGTGAGTGATGCACAGATGAAGCAGGCGGTGATTTTTACGGATCCTGCCTACGACAAGCCTCTGCGTGGCTCTCACGCCCAGGTGATTTCCCTAAAGCATGTAGATGAGGATCTGTTGCAGCAGTTTCTCACCGAGGAGAAGCTCCACGGGAATGACCGTGTGGCCGGGGCAGATTTTATCACGGCGGACCGCTCCCTTAGTCAGGTGCTGGTGGATCAGGGAAGGATCAAGGGAATTGCACTTGTGAACCGAATGGGTGGAGAACGTGCCGTGCTTACGTTCTGTTACGTGGACAAGACCCATAGAAAAGAAGTGGTGATGCTGTTTCATGCACTTGCACATGCACTTTTCACGCAGGGAACACCGATCCGCCAGCTTGTCTTTTATTACACGGATGCAGCAGTGGAACGGCTGGTGGATCACTTGCTGCCGGAAAAGGAAAAAACTTTTGAGAAACGAATTGTTGCACAGCGCTGGATGCTCGAGCAGGGAGGAGATCGATAATGGGGTGGAATATATTTAAACCGGCAACTAAGGAAGAGTTAAGAAGAGAATTGGATCAGCAGCTGCAGCGGGATGCGGCTCTCCAGGAGCAGCTGAGCACTCTCGGAAAATGGGAAAAAGATTTTCGCAAGAATGAAACCATGCAGGCGAGAGCTACGCAGCGATTGTCAAATGTACGAGCCGGAGTTTTTTCCAAGCAGGCGACCATCACGGCGCACCAGCAGCTTTGCGATGAGCTGGCACAGGAGAATCCTGCCCTGCACATGAGTATGCAGAAGGAAGTGGCCGGGAAGGTTTCGCAGACCTATGAAAAATTAGAATTATCCGATCAGACGACGCTGGAGGATTACAAAAAAGATTATGGAAAGCTTGGAATTGGATCCTTTGATGTAAGTAGGCTGTTTAAAAATCAGCAGGAGCGTCCGGAACGCGTCAGTCAGCTGATGGAGCTACTGAATGTTGTGGCGATCTTTGAGCTGGAGGAGCAGGAAAAAGGATGGCTTTCGGCGCAAACAAAAGAGCAGCTGCAGACGAAGATTCAGAATCTGAAGCAGGAGCATGATCCGGTGGCAGATCGCATTCCACAGGATTATTTCGACAACGAGGAAAATTGGGGAATGGAATTTTTGTTAGAGAATCATTCCTCATTATTGGTGTCAGCACTGAAAAATGCGGTTCTTGGCGAGCTGTACCAGGAGGCAGCAGCCTCCATGCAGCAGAATCGCTCGTCAGTTGACATGGATGCATTTTACGATCTGATGCTGGAAAGCCAGAAGATGAACCTGCTCACCCAGAGAATTCCAGCCAGCAGTGCCTATACAACGGATCTGGATAACTATCGCAATCAAAAGATAGAGGATCGCCATGCAAAAGAAGAATTTGAAAGGCAGGAGCAGGAGAAGCGCTGGGCGGCAGAGGAACAAAACCGTCGCATCAGGCAAAGAGATAAGGACGGAGAGCTCAAGGCTATAAAAAAGCGAAAAGAGGAAGTACGCAAGGCTGAAGAAAAACGAAAAGAGGAAGTACGCAAGGCTGAAGAAAAACGAATAGCCGAACAAGCAAGACTAGCCGAAGAAAAGCGAAAAGAGGAAGAACGTAAGGCTGAAGAAAAACGAAAAGAGGAGGAACGCAAGAAACAGGAAGAAGAAAAACGAAAAGAAGAAGAACGCAAGGCCGAAGAAAAACGGATAGCCGAAGAGAAGGCACGTAAAGAAAAGGAAGCACGGGAGAAGGAAGAAAAAGGATGCCGGGAGATAATTCAAAAGCTGGTACCGGAGCTTAAAAATCTGCAGGCTCAGATGAACAAAGACGATTACAAATATCTGACGAGGGGGATGGATGCATATCTGCATGGCTTTAGCATGAATCCGGAGACGAATGAGGTCTTTAGCGTGACGCAGGCGACGCAGGCCATGGCCGAATGGCTGAAACGTCATGGTAGGAACATATTTTTGATTAATGAGGAAACCAAAGAATTGTTCGACGATCCAAAGGCGGCTGAGAGTCTGCTGAGGCATCATTATTTTGTGGCCTGTGAGGTCTTTCGCTATATGGCTCTGATAGATCTCTATGATGAGCTTAGCAAAGTGAATTTCGGAAGAATGCTGGATAAAAAGGTTATTGGCAGTGAAGAATTGGATGCGCTTTGGGCCGAGATCAAACAGCGAGAGAAAAAGCTTGATGCATATGCCACGTCAGAATGGGGCAAAAAAATAAAGAAGATTGGAAAAGAAAACAAAATTAAGGAGGCTAACGCAAAGCTTAAACCGTGGATAAATTCCCGGAATCGTGAGTCAGATGAGGAACGTGCCCTTCGGGAACAGGCTGGAAAATTCGCCGAGAAAGAACAGCTGAAGAGAATTGAGGATATTAAAAAACAGGTGCCATATACGGAAGATCCGGTGGAAAAACTGTCGACAGCATACAGGCGACTGGCGGAATTTTTCGGCATCGGCAGGATTGCAAAGGAGGTACCTGATGAGAAACGCGGGGATGATGCAAAAGGCGGTAAATACCTCACATTGGAGCAGCTGCATGCGCTGATAAAGGACGAGAAGATCGATGGAGAGAAGCTGACTTATGCTCCGGAAGCCATGGAGCAGATGGTAGATATCCGCGATCTTGACCGGCTCTTTGGGCTCCGTCGGTCGGCTGCACATTATCTGGTACGTCTGGAAAACGACAATACCATCGCAGAGGTGAGAGTAACCGGCGCAAACCAGCTGTTTGAAGCAAGGGTAGGGAATGCGCCGTGGGATTCCTCTCTCCCCATGAACCGGGATTTTGTCACAAAGCTAAACAATTACAGGCTGGGGGAGAGGGGCTTGAACCAGCTTCTCCTGGAGTTAATGGAGCAGGATCAGGTGGAGTCGCTGCTGAATAATATCCAGCAGGCGCAAGAATCCCTGCACAAGGATCTGCCGGATATTTTCCGAAAGGAGGATTACGAGGACAATTTCCGTCTGGAAAGGATCACGAAACGGCTGAAACAAAAACAGCCGGGGCTGTTTGGTGAACAGTTGACGAATGAACAGCTAAAGGGAAGGATTGTCCATATAAGAAATCGTATCCAGGGGAATGCCCCTGCTGAATACAAACAAAAGGTGGTTAAACCCGAGGATGAGCTTAGTGAGGATCAACTAAAAAGAATTCGCACCGATTGTGCACAGGCAGATAAGGTGGCCCGCATATGTGCGGAGCATATGTATAAAAATGAAACTGAAAAATGTGCGAGGAAGAAACAGGCGCCTCTGAAACCACTGGAGTTTTGCAATCGAAGCAAAGAGCCTTTGTTTACGCATATACCCTGTCCGCAGGATATCAAACAGGGACATGTCGGTGACTGTTATCTGCTGTCGGCCCTGATCGCTATCACCAAGGAAAATCCGGAGAAGATTACGGATATGATGCAGGATATGGGCGATCTGGTTCGCGTGAAGTTCCAGGATAAGACAGTCTATGTAACCAAAAAAATATGTAAGCCTTACAGCGCATATGGCGACGCACTCTGGGTACAGGTTATGGAAAAGGCCTTTGCACAGACACTGGATGACAGCGAGGATGTAGCTGATAAGGATTTCTTTAGCGATGATTATCCTGCCCTTCAGGAGCAGTTGTTAAAGGGAGAGGAATTCCAGGCACTTTCTCCGGAGGAGAAGGATGCAAAGTTTAAGGAGCTGTATGCAAAAACCATCTTTAAGGCTGGGGAAGGTGGCCAGGAGTCTCTGGCTTTAAGGTATCTGCTGGGCTACACACGAAAGTCCAATGCAAAAAACTCAGTGTGCATCGGCTATTATCCTTGCGTGAACGGAGATGCAGAGCAGCTAAAAATAACACGAGCCATAACAGAACGCCTATGGAATCTTGTAGAGCAGGAGGAAAAGGAGGATCCACAGTGGCAGATCACGCGGAATACCTTGCGGACATTTTTTCGTTATCGGTTGAAAAGGGAGCTGGAATACCGTCTTGGCATCAATACGCTGGATAAGGAGGCCAAGATTACTAAAACGGAGGTGGACGGTGAGATCGTAAGAACCGGGAAAAGAAAAAGGTCAAACTTCCGGCCCTTCACGATCAATGATATATGTGAGGCACTGACAGACATTACAAACTGGATGGATCAGGACGGTCATGTGGTTTGGGCAGAGCTTTTGCTGGAACTGAAGAAGACTGCAAAGCAGCCGGATGCCATTACAAAAGATACCCTGCAGCAGTATATGAAGCGTCTGAGCGACAATTTCATGCAGGCAGGAGAAAAACAGGGGGAAGATCGGTGCGATATTCAGTTCCGTACACAGCTTGATGAAGAAAAGGTACATTACACACCTCGTGCATTGCTGTGGTTTAAAAAGATCAAGGCAGCTGTTCTTGCAAAGAATAGCATCGTATGTTCAGCGAGTTCCTTGGTAGAGGGAAAGGATGCCAACGGCTTGTACAAAAAATTTGAAATGAATGGAGTGGTGCTGGATCATTCATACCAGGTCACGGATGCTCACGAAGAAAATGGACATAAATATATTACCGTCACGAATCCGTGGGGCATGGGCATTGCTGTCTACACTCAGCGCACCAGGCTGGACGGGACCAGTTATACGACGCTTGGCGGTCAGATGGAGGAAACGGATGACCATGGTACTTTCGATATGGAGCTGAACGATTTTATGAACCATTTTTATGACGTTTCGTGGGAAAAATAGATGTGTGCAAAAGGAAAGGAGCATACAATGGATGTGCTGGAAGAATTAAATCGAGAGAAAATGGGCGGATATGCGGTGCTTTCCAGGCTGCAGTCACTGGCAGATGCGCTGCTGGCGCAGCAGCTGGAGAGTGATCTGTTGTCAGAGGACTATGTGGAAAGCGAGCTTCGTATCTTTAAGCCCGGTGAAACGGACGCATTGATTGCAGTCTATGAAGTGCTTCGGGATCAGCCGGAGGACGTGGATGAAGCACAGATGGATGTGGATGAAGCGCCGATGGACGTGGATGAGGAGCTGGTAGGCGCGGCTGAAGTGCCGGCGATCAGCGGTTTTGTCCTGAAATTATACAAGCCGGAGGGTTCGCTTGACGAGGATGCGCTCTGGACGGGAGAGGGTGAACTCATCGCATCCAGAGACGAGGAACTTTCGTTTGATGCAGAGGATACTGCCGCGTGGATTCGTGCGCAGATTGATTGACAAACGAACGAGCAATCGGTATAATAAATTGTCCGGGCAGCTGGGGTGTTAGCGGTACCCTGTACCAGCAATCCGCTATAGCTGGAGTGATGTTCTGCCTCGGGTCTAATCATTGTGAAGCAGCCCCCCGTAAGCGGCGTAGACGTCTGGGTCCTGCGCAATAGGAACCTGCGAACCGTGTCAGGTCAGGAATGGAGCAGCACTAAACAGGAGCTCTTATGTGCCGCGGGGGTGCCTGGGCTGAGCTGGCTGCGAGGGTAACGTTCATGATGAGGATTCAAAGCAGAACGCCCGGTTTTTAAAGATTGACAAGCAAGTACCTGATTTTTAAAAAGAATCAGGTATTTTGTGTATTTTTACATATTTACACATAGAAAGGAATGAAGGACATGAAGAGAATTGGATTGTTGACCAGCGGCGGAGATTGTCAGGCATTGAACGCAGCGATGCGCGGTGTCGTAAAGGGCTTGAGCGAAAATGCGGATGAGCTGGAGGTTTACGGCTTTCTCAACGGCTACAAGGGCTTGATCTACGGCAACTACAAGCTTTTGACTTCCGCAGATTTTTCCGGCATTCTTACAAAGGGCGGTACGATTTTAGGATCTTCCCGTCAGCCCTTCAAGCTCATGCGTGTGCCGGATGAGAACGGTCTGGACAAGGTCGAGGCGATGAAGCAGAATTATTACAAGCTGAACCTGGATTGTCTGGTGATCCTTGGCGGAAACGGCACACAAAAGACAGCAAACCTGCTGCGGGAGGAAGGATTAAACATTATCCACCTGCCGAAGACCATTGATAATGATATTTACGGCACCGATGTGACCTTCGGTTTTCAGAGTGCCATCAACATCGCCTGCGATGCCATCGACTGCATCCATACGACGGCTGCTTCCCACAACCGTGTCTTTATCGTTGAGGTTATGGGACACAAGGTTGGCTGGCTGACACTCTATGCAGGCATGGCTTCCGGCGCGGACATTATTTTGCTGCCGGAGATCCCCTATGATATTGACAAGGTGATCGAGGCGATTGACAAGCGTACAAAGGCCGGCAAGGGCTTTACGATTCTCGCCGTTGCAGAGGGTGCGATCTCCAAGGAGGACGCAGCTCTCTCCAAAAAGGATTATAAAAAGAAGCTGGAGAACTACAAATATCCGTCTGTTTCCTATGAGATCGCAGCTTTGATCCAGGAAAAAACCGGCGTCGAGGTGCGGGTTACCGTTCCGGGACATACCCAGCGTGGCGGTAGTCCCTGCCCCTATGACCGTGTGCTTTGCACCAGACTGGGCGCAGAGGGCGCTCGTGCCATCATGGATGGAGAGTATGGCGTGATGATTGCCATGGTCAATGGCAAGATCAAGCGTGTGCCGCTTGAGGATGTGGCCGGCAAGCTCAAGGTGGTAGATCCCGATTCACAGATTATTAAGCAGGCAAAATACGTAGGCATCAGCTTTGGTGATTAGTTATGGCTTATACGGCGTTATACCGAAAGTTCCGCCCGAATGAATTTGAGGATGTCAAAGGACAGGAGCACATCGTAACGACACTGAAAAATCAGATAAAAGCAGACCGGATCGGACACGCGTATCTGTTTTGCGGTACGAGAGGCACCGGTAAAACGACCGTCGCCAAGATTTTTGCAAAGGCAGTCAACTGCGAGCATCCGGTAGACGGCAGTCCTTGCGGGGAGTGTGCGTCCTGTCGCAGAATCGCGGATGGCAGCTCCATGAACGTCATTGAGATCGATGCGGCATCCAACAACGGTGTGGACAACATTCGTGAGATCCGTGAGGAGGTCAATTATTCACCGGCTCAGGGACGCTTCAAGGTTTATATCATTGACGAGGTGCATATGCTCTCCGTGGGAGCCTTCAATGCGCTGCTCAAGACACTGGAGGAGCCGCCGTCATACGTTATTTTTATACTGGCGACGACGGAGCCCCACAAGATACCCATTACGATCCTTTCCCGCTGTCAGCGCTATGATTTCAAGCGGATTACCATCGATACCATTGCAGACCGCCTGCAGGAGCTGATCCAAAAGGAAGGCGTCGAGGCGGAGGATCGGGCCATCCGTTATATTGCCAAGGCAGCAGACGGTTCCATGCGTGATGCGCTGAGCCTCTTAGACCAGTGCATTGCATTTTATCTGGGACAGCGGCTGACCTATGAGCACGCGCTGGAGGTGCTGGGTGCAGTCGATACAGAGATTTTTTCTGCCTTGCTTCGCAATTTACTGAAAAAAGATGTTACCGCATGCATTAGGACCTTAGAGGAGTTGGTCATTGCAGGCAGGGAGCTGGGTCAGTTTGTGATGGATTTTACCTGGTATTTGCGCAATCTTTTGCTGGTGCAGAGCGCAGAGGACTGTGAGGAGCTCATAGATACCTCGGCGGAGAGCCTGGAGAGATTAAAGGAAGAAGCCCAGATGGTTGCTCCGGAGGTGCTCACGCGCTACATTCAGGTATGTTCCGCCCTCACCGGTCAGCTTCGCTATTCCACACAAAAGCGTATCCTGATCGAGATCGCCATCATCAAGCTCTGCCGTCCGGCTATGGAACAGGATCTGTCCAGTGTATTGCAACGGCTGGATGATCTGGAGCGTCGGGTGGACGAGGGTGTGGTGATACAGGCGGAGAACCGGCAGCCGCAAGCTTCCATGGGACAGGAGCCCGCTAAAAAGCCCCAGTTGCCAAAGGCAGTGCCGGAGGATATCCGCGCACTGATCAAAAACTGGAATATGGTACTTGCCGATCTGAGCGGACTGGCGCGCAGCTACTTAAAAAAAGCGCGGCTGACGCTGGAGGGTGAGCATGTGCTGCTTATTTTGCATGAAGATCCCGTCGCGGTGGCCAGCTTAAATGAGGAAGAGCGGCTGGCCGAGATTGATGCGGCCATTGTAAAAAATATTGGAAAACAGGTAGATCTTCGGATTGCGCTTGACGAGACAGGGCGTCCCTTTGAGGAGACCTATGTGGATCTGGAAAAGCTCATACAGATGGAGATCGTAGAAGAGGAAGACTAGAAAGGAGTCGGATTCATGGCAAAAAGAGGAGGATTTCCCGGCGGAATGCCCGGAAATATGAATAATCTGATGAAGCAGGCGCAGAAAATGCAGCGTCAGATGGAGGAAGCCAGCAAGGAGATCGAGGAGAAGGAGATCACTGCGGCAGCAGGCGGCGGTGTGGTAGAAGTGACCGTTTCCGGCAAAAAGGAGATCACAAAGGTCAAGATCGATCCTGAGGCGGTTGATCCTGACGATGTGGAGATGCTGGAGGATCTGATCATGGCAGCAGCCAACGAGGCGCTGCGCCAGATGGACGAGTATTCACAGCAGTCCATGTCCAAGATCACAGGCGGCATGGGCGGTCTGGGAGGAATGTTTTAATCCATGGACTACTACAGTAAACAGATCAACCGGCTGGTAGAATCCCTCTCCATGCTGCCGGGCATCGGTTCAAAGACCGCGCAGCGCCTGGCATTTCATATTCTCAGCATGCCAAAGGAGGACGCACATCGTCTGGCGGATTCCATTGTGAATGCCAGAGAGAACGTCCGTTATTGCCAGCAGTGCTTTACACTGACGGATGATGTGCTCTGCCCCATTTGTAAGGATGCGGGGCGGGATCATTCGGTGATCATGGTGGTGGAAAATACCCGGGATCTTGCGGCTTACGAAAAGACCGGCAAATATGAAGGAGTCTATCATGTGCTGCACGGAGCGATTTCTCCCATGCTTGGCATCGGACCGGCGGATATTCGCTTAAAGGAGCTCATGCAGCGTCTGCAGGGTGATGTGAAGGAGGTCATTATCGCGACAAATTCTTCCCTGGAGGGAGAGACTACCGCGATGTACATCAGCAAGCTGATCAAACCCACCGGTATCAAGGTGACACGGATCGCCAGCGGTGTGCCGGTAGGCGGAGATCTGGAATATATTGATGAAGTGACGCTTCTTCGGGCGCTGGAGGGTCGTACAGAGCTGTAAATAGGAAATAGTTACAAAAAGAGGATAGAAGCATGTGTGGAATCATAGGATTTATCGGAAATGATGCATTGAGCCAGATCTTAAACGGTCTGGAGCTTTTGGAGTACAGAGGATACGATAGTGCCGGACTGGCAGTTCGCGGAGAGCATGAAGGAGAGCCTGAGATATACAAATGTCAGGGACGTGTAAAGGATCTGCGCGGCATTGCCCCCGGTTCGGATCGTTTTACCAGTGGAATCGGACATACCAGATGGGCGACCCACGGCGGTGTATCGGATACAAATGCCCATCCCCACCGGGTAGGAAAAGTGACCCTTGTTCACAACGGAATCGTAGAAAATTATAAGGAGCTTGCCGAGGAGTATGAGGTGGAGGACGTCCTCGTCTCCGAGACAGATACCGAGGTTGTGGCTGCACTTTTGAACCGTTTTTATAAGGGCGATCCCTATGAGACGATTCGCAGAACCGTAAAAAAGCTCAAGGGCACTTATGCTCTGGTGATTTTATTTGACGATATTCCGGATACCATCTTCGCTGTTCGAAACGTCAGCCCCATTGTTGCGGCAAAGACCGATGAGCTGACCATTCTCGCTTCTGATCCTGCGGCACTCTATGCTTATTCCAAGGAATATTTTGTGCTGGATGAGGCTTGTATTCTAAAGGCGACCAGGGCTGAGGTTTCTCTGACCGATTTCCATGGGAATGCAGTAGAACCCAAGATGCAGGTGGTGGATTGGGATGCGGGAGACACCGGCAAACAGGGCTATGCCTTTTATATGGAAAAAGAGATCAATGAACAGCCGGATGCCCTGAAACGGATTTTATCCTCTTATTTGGTGAAGGACGAGATCGAGTTTGGCTATGACGGTGCAATAGATCAGGCACTCCTGGATTTTGACCGGGTATGCATCGTCGCATGCGGAACAGCACTTCATGCCGGAATGATCGGTGCGAATCTGTTTAAAAAGTGGCTGGGCGTACCGGTGGAGACAGAGATGGCTTCTGAATTTATCTATTCGGATACCGTGTTAGATGAGCATACACTTTTTATCGCCGTTTCCCAGTCCGGAGAGACTATCGATACGATGGAGGCTTTAAAAAAGGCAAAACGGGAGGGCGCGTGCTGCCTGGCGATCCTGAATGTGAGAGGCTCAGCCATTTCCCGGATTGCAGATTATACGCTGTATACCGACGCTGGCCCGGAGATCGCTGTGGCCAGCACCAAGGCATATACAACCCAGATGATGATTTTTTATCTGCTTACCCTGCGCTGTGCCTGCCTGAGAGGAAAAATGGGAGCAGAAGATCTGGCGCATGCACTGGAAAATCTGCGAAGAGTTCCGGAGGCTATCAGCCGGGTGATCGGGCAAAAGCACGACATTCACAGACTGGCAAAGGAGGTCATCATGGCAAGCGACCTCTTTATGATCGGTAGAGGTATGGATTATCTGGTGCTGCTTGAGGGAGCATTGAAGCTCAAGGAGATCTCCTATATTCACTCCGAGGCTTATGCGGCAGGCGAACTGAAGCACGGCCCCATCGCCCTTATCACAGATGGAACGCCGGTGATTGCCGCCGGGACCCAGACAAAGCTTATCTCCAAGGAACTGTCCAATGTCAAGGAGATCAAGGCAAGAGGCGCCAATGTGGTGCTGCTCACCAAGGATGAGCTAAAGGACGATTTTGCAGCCAGCGGAGAGTATCATGTGATCGGTCTGCCGAATCTGGACGATGAATATATGCCCTTCCCTGAGATTGCGGCACTTCAGCTGTATTCCTACTATGTATCTGCGGACAAGGGTCTGGATGTGGACAAGCCCAGAAATCTGGCAAAGGTCGTAACGGTAGAGTAATCCTGCAACGAAAAGAGAAAGCAATGGCTGAGAATCAGAAACATGGTCTTCATACCGTAGAGGTAGATTCGGAGGAATTAAATAAAAAAATACGAGCACATCGCCGCAAATTGGCGGCGATTGTGTTTTTTATACTGTTATTATTCGTGATCGCTGCGGTGGCGCTTTATTTTTATTTTCAAAATAAGGTATACGACAGCTATGAAGTACTATCGACACTGGAGCGTGAGGATGACGGCGCTTCCGGCTACGAGAGCTTTCAGGGAAATCTGATCCGCTACACCAATGACGGCGCGGTTTACACAGATGTATCCGGGACGCAGATCTGGAATCAGCCCTATGAGATGGAGCAGCCGGCCGTTGAGACCCGGGGAGATTACGTGGCGATCTACGAACGGGGCGGTACCCAGGTTTACATTTTGAACACCGTCAATCTGCAGGGCTCTGTCCAGACCACCGCGCCGATTCAGAAGGTCAGCGTGGCCAAGCAGGGCACGGTCGCCATTTTGATGGAAAATGACGGCACCAGCTACCTGCAGCTTTATGATAAAACCGGCGAGACATTGGCATCCGGTGAGCTGCATGTGCAAAACAGCGGCTATCCGCTGGATCTTTCCCTATCCGAAGACGGCGAAAAGCTGGCTGTATCCATGCTGGATATTCAAAGCGGCACCGTAAAAACCACCATTGCATTTTATAATTTCGGCGCTGTCGGACAGAATTCCATCGACAAGATCGTCAGCTCCTACAGCTATGAGGATGTGGTGATTCCACAGCTTCGGTATCTGTCAGGGGATACACTGGTAGCTTTTGGGGATGACCGGGTGATCTTATTTACCGGTGCGCAAAAGCCCGCCGAGAGCAAAACCATCGAGCTAAGTGAGCAGGTGCGCAGTATCTTCTATAATGAGGAGCAGTTCGGGCTCATTTCAGAGGAGGAGAAGCTGAGCCTCTATGACTCTTCCGGTGCGCTCAGGCAGCAGTTTCAGATCGAGGTGGATGATGGCGAGGCTGAGATCCTGGAGAGTGGCGAGCTGTGCATCCGGGGCGAGAAGTCCTGTGCGATCTATAATGCAAAAGGAATCTGCAAGTTTTCGTGCCAGTTTGATCAGTACCTGTATCAGGTATTATCCACAAACCGGCAGACGGAGTATGTCTTCTTATTAGAAGGAGAAACACAGAAAGTAAAACTAAAATGATCGAAATCAGCAAAAATGTTATTATCATAGGCGTGGCGATCTGGCTGCTTGCCTGCGCACTGCGGGGCTATTATGTCGGATTTTTGAGAGAACTGTATGCCGTGGCACAGCTGGTGCTGGCATTGGTCTGTCTTTGGGCAGCCCTGCAGAAGATTACCGCTTTAGAGGGCGGCTTCATGTCCTTTGGCGGATTTTTAGTATGCATGTTTGTACTCCGCTGGGCAGGTCGGCTGCTTGGGATCGTCAATCATATTCCGATCCTCGGCGGCATCAATCGCACCCTGGGCGTACTGATGGGCTTCTTCAAGGGTGTGTTCCTGCTGGCGCTGGTGTATGGATGGCTGGGCAGCGGCATCCTGATACAGAATTAAAAAGTGTTAAAAAAAGGTGTTGACAACTGTCTTCTGCGGTGATAAGATAAACAAGCTGTCGCAAACGAGTGGATAACTTTTCGGAGCGAACAGCAAAAAATAAATTCAAAAAATTCTTGACAGATGCGAAAAGCTTTGATATAATTTAAAAGCTGTCTGACGAGAACGGATGACAACAGAACCTTGATAACTGAACAGTGAAATAACCTTGAACAGATTCAAAAATA
>CAVITM010000035.1:0-14956 GCA_963645455.1 Moraxellaceae bacterium
GTATTATTTTCTGATGAAGAAAAAAGAAAAAAGCTCAATGGGATTGTGCATCCGGCGGTGAAGCAATATATTATCGGAGAAGCAAAAAAGGAACGTTTGCTTGACCGATATGATTATGTGATTGTGGAGGCAGCACTGCTGATTGAGGAGCACTATGATGAGATCTGCGACGAATTATGGTATGTCTACGCATCACAGGAGACGCGGAAAAATCGTTTGATGCGGGACCGCGGATATAGCGAGGAAAAGGCAGAGAGTATTTTTGCCGCCCAGCTGTCGGATGAGTCTTATCGGGCACATTGTGCTCATGTGATCGACAATGATGGGGACATGGAACATGTCTATAAGCAGCTGGAAAGCCTGATGACAGAGGAGAAGTGAGATCAATGGTACTGCAGGGGAGTGACCGGATTGTGATCCGCCGGGAGAGAAAGATAGGAGCATACAGGCAATGAGATTATGTACAATTGCCAGCGGAAGCAGTGGAAACTGCATTCTGGCAGGCTCGGATCACACGCATATACTGATCGACGCCGGAATCAGCGGCAAACGAATTCAGGAGGGAATGGAGAGCTTCGGAGTGATTCCGGAGGACGTGAGGGGGATTTTTATCACCCATGAGCATATGGATCATATTCAGGGGCTGGGTGTGATGGCAAGACGCTTCGGCCTTCCGATTTACGGCACGGCAGGAACGCTGCAGGCGATGAAGAATGGCAGCATGATTGGAAAGGTGGATGAGAGTCTGTTTCATGTGGTGCATCCAGACGAAGCGCTGACGATTGGAGACCTTTCCGTAGAGCCGATTCATGTATCCCATGATGCCGCTGATCCGGTGATGTATGTGCTCCGGCAAGGGGAGCGTTCCGCGGCAGTGGTGACGGATCTTGGCACCTATGATCAATATCTGATAGACAAACTGCGTGGGATTCATGTATTATTGTTAGAGGCGAATCATGATGTGCGCATGGTGGAGACAGGCAGTTATCCCTATGCACTGAAGCAGCGTATCTTAAGCGAGCGGGGACATTTGTCCAATGAGAGCTCGGGTCGGCTGCTGGGAGCACTTTTACATGATCATTTTAAGGCAGTGATGCTGGGACATCTGTCCAAAGAAAATAATTATGAACAGCTGGCTTATGAGACGGTGCGCCTGGAGGTGACGCTGGGAGATCATCCCTACAAGGGATCTGATTTCCCTATGTATATTGCCAGCCGAAGCCAACCATCCAAAGAGCTGCAATGGTAAAAACAGGAGGATTAGGAACATGGAACATGCAACTGACAAGACGATTATTACGGTACTTGGACATGATACGGTAGGCATTATCGCAAAGGTATGTACTTATCTGGCAGATCATAAGATCAACGTGCTGGATATTTCACAGACCATCGTCTCCGGCTATTTTAACATGATGATGATTGTGGACATGACGGACGCCAGCGTGGCTTTTTCAGAATGTGCGTCAGCACTGGATGAGATCGGTCAGTCCATGGGTGTGGCAGTCAAATGCCAGAAGGCTGAGATTTTTGAAAAAATGCACCGCATATAAGGCTTTTAGAAGGAGATAGACCATGATTAACATCTGGGAGGTCGAAGAGACCAACAAAATGATCGAGCAGGAGAATCTGGATGTCCGCACGATCACGCTGGGAATCAGTCTGATGGATTGTATCACATCTGATCTGGAACAGCTGAACAAAAATATTTATGATAAAATCACAACCGTAGCAAAGGATTTAGTTGCTGTGGGAGAACAGATTGAGAGAGACTATTGTATTCCCATCGTAAACAAGCGAATCTCTGTGACACCCATCGCACTGGTGGGCTCAGCGGCCTGCCATACACCGGAGGATTTTGTTACGATTGCAAAGACACTGGATCGCGCAGCAAAGCAGGTGGGGATCAATTTCCTCGGTGGCTACTCCGCTCTGGTTGGAAAAGGAATGACACGGGGCGAGGAGCTTCTGATCCGTTCCATTCCCCAGGCTCTTGCCCAGACCGAGCTGGTCTGCAGCTCGGTGAATGTGGGATCCACCAAGACCGGCATTAATATGGATGCGGTACGCCTGATGGGAGAGATGATCACTGCCACGGCAGAGGCTACAAAGGACGCAGCGGTAAACGGCTGTGCCAAGCTGGTGGTATTCTGCAATGCGCCGGATGACAATCCCTTTATGGCCGGTGCATTTCACGGCGTGACCGAAGCAGATGTGATCATCAATGTGGGCGTCAGCGGACCGGGCGTGATGCGAAAAGCACTGGAGAGCGTGCGGGGCGCGGATTTTGAGACATTATGTGAGACCATTAAAAAGACGGCATTTAAGATCACACGTGTAGGACAGCTGGTAGCGAAGGAAGCCTCCAAACGGCTGAATATTCCCTTTGGTATTATCGATCTTTCCCTGGCTCCTACACCGGCCATCGGAGACAGCGTGGCGGATATTTTGCAGGAGATCGGACTGGAATATGCGGGAGCCCCCGGTACCACGGCAGCACTTGCTATGCTGAACGATCAGGTGAAAAAGGGCGGCGTTATGGCATCCTCTTATGTAGGAGGACTTTCCGGCGCTTTTATTCCCGTTAGTGAGGATCAGGGAATGATCAACGCCGTGACGGCAGGTGCGCTGACACTGGAAAAGCTGGAGGCCATGACCTGTGTCTGCTCGGTTGGTCTGGATATGATCGCTATTCCGGGAGATACAAAGCCTACAACCATCGCCGGAATTATCGCAGATGAGATGGCTATCGGCATGATCAACCAGAAGACTACAGCGGCGCGACTGATTCCATGTCCCGGCAAACAGGTGGGAGACCGCGTGGAATTCGGCGGACTGTTGGGATATGCTCCGGTGATGCCGGTGAATTCTTATTCCTGTGACGCATTTGTGAATCGAACCGGACGCATTCCGGCTCCGATTCATTCATTTAAAAACTAGAGGAGGCAGCTATGCAGATTGAATCACTTGGAACAAAATTATCAGAAAACAGCTATCCCGGCAGAGGAATCGTACTTGGACGTTCTGCTGACGGAGCATATGCAGTGAGTGCTTATTTTATTATGGGCCGCAGCGTGAACAGCAGAAACCGCGTGTTTGTTGAAGACGGCGAAGGCATCCGCACCCAGGCCTTTGATCCTTCCAAGTTAAGCGATCCCAGCCTGATCATCTATGCACCGGTTCGGGTGTTAGGCAACAAGACCATCGTGACCAACGGAGATCAGACAGATACCATTTATGAGCTGATGGACAGGCAGCAGACCTTTGAACAGTCCCTACGCACGCGGGAGTTTGAGCCGGATGCCCCCAACTTTACCCCTCGTATTTCAGGAATTATGCATGTGGAAAACGGATCATACAACTATGCAATGTCTATTTTAAAGAGCAACAACGGTGATCCGGACAGCTGCTGCCGTTATACATTTGCATACGAACATCCGAAGGCAGGAGAGGGACGTTTTATCCATACCTATATGAGCGACGGTGATCCGCTGCCCAGCTTTGAGGGAGAACCGGAACGCATCAGCATCGAGGGAGACATCGATACATTTACGAATATGATCTGGGACAACCTCAATGAAGAAAACAAGGTATCCTTATTTGTCCGCTTTATTGATATTGCCACCGGCACCTATGAGACCCGTATTGTAAATAAAAACAGCTAATATAGTGGGAGGAGAAAAAGACATGAATGAACTTGAATTAAAATACGGCTGCAATCCAAATCAGAAGCCGTCACGTATTTTTATGGAAGATGGATCCAAGCTGCCGATCCAGGTGCTGAACGGCAAGCCCGGATATATTAATTTTCTGGATGCCTTTAACGGCTGGCAGCTGGTCAAGGAGCTTAAGCGCGCCACTTCTCTTCCTGCAGCCACATCCTTTAAGCATGTGTCACCGGCAGGCGCTGCAGTTGGACTGCCCCTGAGTGATATTGAGCGAAAAATTTACTGGGTTGACGATATGGATATGGAGTTCACGCCCTTAGCCAATGCCTATGCGAGAGCCAGAGGCGCAGACCGTATGTCCTCCTTTGGTGATTTTATTGCTTTGTCTGATGTATGTGATGAGGCGACTGCGCGGATTATCAAGCGTGAGGTATCAGACGGTGTGATTGCCCCCGGATATGAGCCGGCTGCACTGGAGCTTCTCAAAGCCAAGAAAAAAGGCAATTACAATGTGATTCAGATCGATGCAGACTATGAGCCGAAGCCCTTGGAGCGCAAGGAAGTATATGGTATTACCTTTGAGCAGGGAAGAAATGAGCTGTTGATTGATGACGCCTTCTTCTCAAATATCGTAACAGAGAACAAGGAGCTGACGGAACAGGCGAAGATCGATCTGGCCATTGCCATGATCACGCTGAAATATACCCAGTCCAATTCTGTCTGCTATGTCAAGGGCGGACAGGCCATCGGCATCGGAGCAGGACAGCAGTCCCGGATTCACTGCACGAGACTTGCAGGACAAAAGGCAGACAACTGGTGGCTGCGCCAGCATCCCCTTGTGTTGGAGCTTCCCTTTAAGGATTCCATCGGACGTGCAGATCGTGACAATGCCATCGACCTGTATATCGGAGATGAATATATGGATCTTTTAGCAGACGGCAGCTGGGAGCAGACATTTACGAAAAAGCCTGCCGTATTTACAGCAGAGGAAAAGCGGGCATGGCTGGATCAAAATACAGATGTTTCTCTTGGATCAGATGCATTTTTCCCCTTTGGCGACAATATCGAGCGTGCCCATAAGAGCGGCGTGAAATATGTGGCACAACCGGGCGGTTCGATCCGTGACGATCATGTGATCGCTACCTGCAACAAATATCAGATGGTGATGAGCTTTACAGGCATTCGTCTGTTCCATCATTGATCGAAAAGTGGAGTGTAATGTTTAAATGTATCAATTACTAAAGGAAGAGGGACGCGCCAAGCGGGGCGTGTTCCATACAGTACATGGGGATATCCAGACGCCTGTATTTATGAATGTGGGTACGGCAGGAGCCATCAAGGGAGCAGTATCCACCGAGGATCTAAAGCAGCTAAAGACACAGGTACAGCTGTCGAATACCTATCATCTGCATGTGCGTACCGGTGATGAGACCATCAAAGAACTTGGCGGACTGCACCGATTTATGGTATGGGATCGCCCGATTCTCACGGACAGCGGTGGTTTTCAGGTATTTTCACTGGCAGGTCTTAGAAAAATCAAAGAAGAAGGCGTGCAGTTTCATTCCCATGTAGACGGCCGGAAGATTTTCATGGGTCCGGAGGAGAGCATGCAGATCCAGTCCAATCTGGGATCTACCATCGCTATGGCCTTTGATGAATGTGCGCCGGCGCTGGCAGAGCGTGATTACGTGGCAAATTCCGTAGCACGTACGACGAGATGGCTGGTGCGCTGCAAGGAAAAGATGCGGCAGTTAAACGAGCGGGAAGATACCATCAACCGGTCACAGCTTCTTTTTGGCATCAATCAGGGAGCCATCTATGAGGATATCCGGATTGACCATGCAAAGCAGATCTCAGAGCTGGAGCTGGACGGCTATGCTATTGGCGGCCTGGCTGTGGGAGAGACCCATGAGCAGATGTATCACATTCTCGATGTGACTGTTCCCCATTTGCCGAGGAACAAGCCCACCTATCTGATGGGAGTCGGCACACCGGCCAATATTTTAGAGGGCGTGGAGCGGGGCGTTGACTTTTTTGACTGCGTCTATCCTACGAGAAACGGCCGGCACGGACATGCCTATACAAATGAGGGCAAGATCAATCTGCTGAACCAGCGGTTCGAAAAAGATATGCGGCCTATTGAGGAGGGCTGTGGCTGTCCTGTATGCCAACATTATTCCAGAGCCTATATCAGACATTTGTTAAAGGCAAAAGAGATGCTTGGCATGCGGCTTTTAGTGATGCACAATCTCTATTTTTACAACAATATGATGGAAGAGATCCGGGACGCACTTGACGAAGGAAGATTTGCTTCCTACAAAGAAGAAAAGCTCTATGGTTTCCGTCAAAATGAGATCCATCATAAGAATTGCCAGTAAATTTATACTTGATGTTACAGGCACTTTCATGTATGATTGTGATAGTGTTTTTCAAAAATGATCGAATATTAGGAGGATTTTATAATGATTTTAGCAACTCAGACAAGCGGTGCAATCGGAATGGTTATTTGGATTGTGGTTCTGGTGGCATTCATGTATTTTTTCATGATTCGTCCTCAGAAGAAGGAGCAGCAGCAGAAGAGTGCCATGCTTCAGTCTTTGGAGGTCGGTGATACAGTACTTACGACCAGTGGTTTTTACGGCACAATCATTGATATGTCAGATGATACAGTGATCATCGAATTCGGTAATAACAAAAACTGCAGAATCCCGATGCAGCGTGCAGCGATCTCAGCGATTGAGAAGCCTGAGGACGCAGCCAAGGCTGTAGAAGAGAAAGATAAAAAGGACAAAAAATAAGCAAGTTCATAGTGTGGGGCGTATACGAATTTTCGGGTATACGCCTTGTCTGCATCTATGCGAAAGGATAAAAAATGAATGTAAATGTAGGTGTGATCGCCGGCGATGGTATCGGACCGGAGATCGTAGCAGAGGCGAAAAAAGTGCTGGATACGGTAGGAAAAAAGTATGGACATTCCTTCCATTATGATGAGATCCTGATGGGTGGCTGTTCCATTGATGCGACAGGTGTACCTCTGACAGATGAAGCGATTGAACATGCGAAGGCTTCGGATGCGGTTCTCATGGGATCCATCGGCGGCAATACCGCCACCTCTCCCTGGTACAAGCTGCCGCCGCAGCTGCGCCCGGAGGCAGGGCTGTTAAAGCTTCGCAAGTCTTTGAATCTGTTTGCAAATCTTCGTCCGGCATATCTGTATCCGGAGCTAAAAGCAGCATGTCCCCTGCGGGATGATATCATCGGAGACGGCTTTGACATGATGATCATGCGTGAGCTGACCGGCGGATTGTATTTCGGAGATCGCGTGACGGAAGTGCGTGACGGATTGATGACGGCCGTTGATACCCTCACCTACAATGAAAATGAGATTCGCCGGATTGCCATTCGTGCATTTGAGATTGCACGCAAGCGTCGGAAAAAGGTGACCAGCGTGGACAAGGCGAACGTCTTGGATTCTTCCAGATTATGGAGAAAAATTGTGGAAGAGGTAGGAGCTGACTATCCGGATGTGACCTACGAGCATATGCTGGTTGATAACTGTGCCATGCAGCTGGTCAAGGATCCGGGTCAGTTTGATGTGATTCTGACGGAGAACATGTTCGGCGATATTTTATCGGATGAAGCCAGCATGGTGACCGGTTCCATCGGTATGCTTTCTTCCGCCAGCTTAAATGACACAAAATTCGGTCTCTACGAGCCCAGTGGCGGTTCTGCACCGGATATTGCCGGAAAAGGCATTGCGAACCCTATCGCGACGATCCTCAGTGCAGCCATGATGCTTCGCTACAGCTTTGATCTGGATGCGGAAGCAGATGCGGTGGAAGCAGCTGTTGGGCAGGTGCTGCAGGATGGCTACCGTACCATCGATATTATGCCCCAGGAGACAGAGAAAAAAGTATCCGTGACACAGGTAGGAACCGTACAGATGGGTGATCTGATCTGTGAACGTATTTAGTATCCATCATATAGAAAAGAGGAAAAACTTATGATAAGTGATCATGCACGTGCCGGTATGCAGCAGGCACCGGCCAGAAGTTTGTTTAATGCGCTGGGTTTTACGGCTGAGGAACTGAAAAAGCCCATGGTAGGTATCGTGAGCTCCTACAATGAGATCGTGCCCGGACATATGAATATTGACAAGATTGTAGATGCAGTCAAGCTGGGAGTCGCTGAGGCAGGCGGTGTGCCGGTAGTATTTCCGGCGATTGCAGTCTGTGATGGTATCGCCATGGGTCATGTGGGAATGAAATATTCCCTTGTGACACGTGATCTGATTGCGGATTCTACTGAATGTATGGCCATTGCACATCAGTTTGACGCACTGGTTATGGTGCCCAACTGCGATAAAAATGTGCCCGGACTTTTGATGGCGGCAGCACGTTTGAATATCCCCACCGTTTTTGTATCCGGCGGTCCTATGTTAGCAGGCCATGTCATGGGACAGAAGCGCAGCCTTTCCTCTATGTTTGAGGCAGTGGGAAGCTACGCGGCAGGTACCATGACTGAGGATGATGTGACAGAGTTTGAAAACAAGGTATGTCCTACCTGTGGCTCTTGCTCCGGTATGTATACCGCCAATTCCATGAACTGTCTGACAGAGGCACTTGGCATGGGTCTTTCCGGAAACGGAACGATTCCGGCTGTTTATTCGGAACGCCTGAAGCTGGCAAAGCATGCCGGCATGGCTGTCATGGAGCTGGTTCGAAAGAATATCTGCCCGAGAGATATTATCACAAAGGAATCCATCATCAATGCACTGACAGTGGATATGGCACTGGGCTGTTCTACCAACAGTATGCTGCATCTGCCGGCTATTGCACATGAGATCGGTTTTGATTTTGATATTTCGTATGCTAATCCCATCAGTGAGCGGACACCGAATCTGTGTCATCTGGCACCGGCAGGCCCGACCTATATGGAGGATTTGAACGAGGCCGGCGGTGTATATGCAGTGATGAAGGAGCTGGCAGACATTGGTTTGTTAAATACCGACTGTATGACAGTGACCGGACAGACGATCGGCGAGAATATTAAGGATGCGGTCAATAAAAATCCTGAGGTGATCCGCACCGTAGACAATCCCTATAGCAAGACCGGCGGTCTGGCCGTATTAAAGGGCAATCTGGCACCGGATGGATCCGTTGTAAAGCGTTCTGCAGTTGTAGAGGAGATGCTGGTTCATGAAGGACCGGCCCGTGTCTTTGACTGCGAGGAGGACGCTATCGCAGCCATCAAGGGTGGAAAGATCGTCAGCGGAGATGTGGTTGTGATCCGTTATGAAGGCCCCAAGGGTGGCCCTGGTATGAGAGAGATGCTCAATCCTACCTCTGCCATTGCAGGAATGGGTCTGGGATCTTCAGTGGCACTGATTACGGACGGACGTTTTTCCGGTGCCAGCCGTGGCGCTTCCATCGGACATGTATCACCTGAGGCGGCAGTGGGCGGCCCCATCGCATTTGTAGAAGAGGGAGATCTCATCAGTATCAATATTCCGGAAATGACGCTGGAATTAAAGGTGTCCGATGAGGAGCTGGCAGCACGTAAGGCAAAATGGCAGCCGAGAGAGCCGAAGGTGACCAGTGGCTATCTGGCACGTTATGCGAAGATGGTTACCTCCGGAAACAGAGGCGCGATTTTGGAGATTCAATAAAGAAAAGCAAAGGGGAAGTAACATGCAGCTCACAGGCGCAGAGATCATCATAGAATGCTTGAAGGAGCAGGGCGTGGATACCGTGTTTGGATATCCGGGCGGTGCGATTTTGAACGTATATGATGAGTTATACAAGCATAGCAGTGAGATCAGACACGTTCTGACCTCACATGAACAGGGTGCAAGTCATGCGGCAGACGGATATGCGAGAAGCACCGGAAAGGTGGGTGTCTGTCTGGCAACCTCCGGACCGGGTGCCACCAATCTTGTCACCGGTATTGCCACCGCCTATATGGATTCCGTTCCCATTGTGGCCATCACCTGTAATGTAGGCGTGTCCTTACTTGGCAAGGATAGCTTTCAGGAGATTGATATCGCCGGCGTGACGATGCCCATCACAAAACACAATTTTATTGTCAAGGATGTAAATAAGCTGGCGGCTACCATCCGCCGTGCTTTTTCCATTGCCCGCAAGGGAAGACCGGGCCCCGTCCTCGTGGATGTGACAAAGGATGTCACGGCAAACAAGGCCGATTATGAAAAAATGACCCCTGCGCCCACACCGCGCAGTGCACATCCGATCTCGGAGACGGAGATTTCAGAAAGCCTGGCATTGATCAAACGGGCAAAAAAGCCCTACGTGTTTGTGGGTGGCGGAGCAGTGATCTCCGGTGCATCGAAGGAGCTTGCTACATTTGTATCCCTGCTGCAGGCACCGGTATGTGATTCCCTCATGGGCAAGGGTGCCTTTGACGGGACCCATCCCTTCTACACCGGTATGCTTGGTATGCATGGCACAAAGGCATCGAATTTCGGTGTCAGCGAGTGTGATCTGCTGGTAGTTGTAGGCGCACGTTTCTCGGATCGTGTCATCGGCAACGCAAGCAAGTTTGCCCGCAAGGCAAAGATCGTTCAGATCGATATCGACCCGGCCGAAGTCAATAAAAATATTGTGGTGACCGCCAGCGTGATCGGAGATGCCTCTGAGGTTCTTGCCCGGATCAACGAAAAGCTTGAACAGCAAAATCATGATGAGTGGCTGGAGCATGTGGCACAGCTAAAGGAGAAGTATCCCCTGACCTACGCGCCGGAAGGCTTAAGCGGCCCTTACATGATGGAACAGATCTACAAGCAGACGGGGGGCGATGCCATCATCGTCACAGAGGTCGGCCAGCATCAGATGTGGGCAGCACAGTATTACAAATACAAAAGTCCCCGCATGCTTTTGACATCGGGAGGTCTTGGAACGATGGGCTACGGTCTCGGAGCGTCCATCGGCGCCCAGATTGGCAATCCAGACCGGCAGGTGGTCAATTTTGCAGGTGACGGATGTTTCCGTATGAATATGAATGAAATCGCAACGGCAGCGAGAGAGAAGCTTCCGCTGATCGAGGTGATCGTCAACAACCATGTTCTGGGTATGGTACGCCAGTGGCAGGATCTTTTTTATCAAAAGCATTACTCGGCAACCGTGCTGGATGACGGCGTAGATTATGTCAAGCTGGCAGAAGCAATGGGTGCCACGGGACTTCGGGCAAAGACCAGGGAGGAATTTGACGTTGCCTTTGCACAGGCGCTTGAGACCCCAGGTCCGGTGGTGATCGATGCGATCATTGACTGTGACGACAAAGTTTGGCCCATGGTAGCGCCGGGTGCGCCTATCAGTGAAGCTTTTACAGAAGAAGACTTGAAAAATAAAAAGAATTAAGTACGTTTCCAATGAGGAGGATTAAAAAATGAGCAGAGTATACAATTTTTCTGCAGGACCTGCAGTATTACCGGAAGAGGTATTAAAGGAAGCAGCCGATGAGATGCTGGATTACAAGGGCTGTGGGATGTCCGTGATGGAGATGTCACATCGTTCCAAGATGTATGACCAGATTATCAAGGAGGCAGAGGCAGACATCAGAGAACTGATGAATATCCCGGATAATTATAAGGTGCTGTTTTTACAGGGCGGAGCATCCCAGCAGTTTGCAGCCATCCCCATGAACCTGATGAAGAATAAAAAGGCCGGCTATATCATTACCGGACAGTGGGCAAAGAAAGCATTCCAGGAGGCAAAGCTTTACGGTGAAGCTGTTGAGCTGGCATCCTCTGCGGACAAGACTTTCTCTTATATCCCGGATTGTTCAGATCTTCCCATCACCGATGATATGGATTATGTCTACATTTGCGAGAACAATACGATTTACGGTACAAAATACAAGACACTGCCCAACACCAAGGGAAAAGATCTGGTGGCAGATGTATCTTCCTGCTTTTTATCTGAGCCGGTAGATGTGACCAAATATGGCATCATCTATGGCGGTGTTCAGAAAAATGTAGGCCCTGCAGGCGTTGTGATCGTGATCATCAGAGAGGATCTGATTCGCGATGATGTGCTGCCCGGCACACCTACCATGTTAAAATACAAGACTCAGGCAGACAATGACAGCCTCTATAATACACCGCCCTGCTACGGAATCTATATCTGCGGCAAAGTATTCAAGTGGATCAAAAAAATGGGCGGTCTGCAGGCTATGAAAGAACTGAACGAGAAAAAGGCAAAGATCTTATATGATTTCCTTGACGAGAGCAAGATGTTCAAGGGTACCGTCCGCAAGGAAGATCGTTCCCTGATGAACGTTCCTTTCGTGACAGGAAATGAGGAACTGGACGCAAAGTTTGTGGCAGAGTCAAAGGCAGCCGGCTTTGAGAATCTGAAGGGACATCGTACCGTCGGCGGCATGCGTGCATCTATCTATAATGCAATGCCCATCGAAGGCGTAGAGAAGCTGGTAGCGTTTATGAAGAAGTTTGAAGAGGAGAATGCATAAAATGTTTAACTATACCTGTTTAAATCCGATTGCAAGTGTCGGACTGGATTTACTGAGTGATGATTACAAAAAAGTAGATGCGCTGGAGGAGGCACAGGCTGTGCTGGTTCGCTCCGCATCTATGCACGAGATGGAGCTTCCGGACGGATTAGAGGCAGTAGCCAGAGCCGGAGCCGGCGTCAACAATATCCCTCTTGATGCATGCGCAGAAAAAGGAATTGTTGTATTTAACACACCGGGAGCCAATGCAAACGGTGTGAAGGAGCTTGTATTTGCCGGTATGCTGCTGGCTGCCAGAGATGTGGTAGGCGGTATTGACTGGTGTACATCCCAGGCAGGCAATGCAGATATCGCAAAGCTTGCAGAAAAGCAGAAGAAAAATTATGCCGGAACCGAGCTGGCAGGCAAGAAGCTGGGTGTCATCGGACTTGGTGCCATCGGTATTAAGGTTGCAAATACAGCCAGACATTTCGGCATGGAAGTCTATGGCTATGATCCCTTTATATCTGTAAATGCAGCATGGAGCCTGTCCCGGGATGTCAAGCATATCAATGACGTAGAGACCATCTACAAGGAGTGCGACTACATCACGATCCATGTGCCGCTTCTTGACAGCACCAAAAAGATGATCAGTGCAGATGCCATCGCCATGATGAAGCCGACGGCAGTGATCTTAAACTATGCCCGTGATCTGCTGGTAGATGAGGAGGCAGCTGTAGCTGCACTGGCAGAAGGAAAGCTGCGCAAGTATGTATCTGATTTCCCGAATCCTACGACTGTTGGTGCCCCTGGCTGTATCGTCACTCCCCACCTTGGAGCATCCACAGAGGAATCCGAGGACAACTGTGCAGTGATGGCAGTCAAGGAGATCCGTGACTATATGGAGAACGGCAATATCAACAATTCCGTAAACTATCCGAAATGTGATATGGGCCTTTGCGAGACAGCCGGACGTGTAGCGATTCTGCATAAAAATGCAAAGGGCGCCATCGGAGGCTTCACTGCTATTTTAGCAGATGCAGGCGTGAATATTGATAATATGTCAAACAAGAGCAAAGGTGACTATGCATATACCATGGTAGATGTGGATGCTTCATTGGATGCTGATGTAGCGGCAAAGCTTTCTGCATTGCCGGGGGTATTTAAGGTAAGGGTGATTAAATAATGGCGAATATCAAACCATTTCGGGCGATCCGCCCGGTAGCTGACAAGGCAGCGGCTATCGCTGCCCTGCCATATGATGTATACAACCGTGAGGAAGCAAAGAAAGCAGTAAAAGGGCATCCGGATTCCTTCCTCAATATCGACCGTGCAGAGACGCAGTTTGACGATTCGGTTGATACCTATGCAGAGTGTGTGTACCAGAAGGCCCATGATCTGCTCTGGGAAAAGGTAGAAAAGGGTGATTTTATCCGTGAGGATGCACCTTGCTATTATATTTATGAGCTGACCATGGATGGACGTGTGCAGACCGGAATCGTAGCCTGCGCGTCCATTGACGACTACGAACATCAGATCATCAAAAAGCATGAGAATACCCGGGCCGACAAGGAGGCAGACCGGATTCATCATGTGGATTCCTGCAATGCCCAGACCGGACCGATTTTTCTTGCATATCGTGCCAATGACGTGATTCGCCAGGTTGTAGCCAGAACGAAAAAAGACCAGGCAGTCTATGATTTTACTGCGGAGGATGGCATTCGCCACCGGGCATGGATCATTTCGGATGAAGGTGATATCCAGGCAATTCGTGATGCCTTCTCTGGCATCGGAGAGATCTACATTGCAGACGGTCATCACCGTGCGGCCTCTGCAGTTAAGGTAGGTCTGAAACGGAGAGCTGAGCATCCGGATTATGACGGCAGCGAGGAGTTTAATTATTTTCTTTCCGTGCTGTTCCCGGATGAAGAGCTTATGATCATGGATTATAATCGGGTGGTAAAGGATTTAAATGGCCTCTCAAAGGATGCTTTCTTAGAGAAGATGAAGCAGCTCTTTACGGTAGTCCCGGTTGAGAAAGCACATCGGAAGCCGGCAAAAAAAGGCGACTTTTCCATGTATCTGGATGGACAGTGGTATCTGTGTACGATCCACGAGGCTGATCGCAGCTCTAATCCGGTAAAGGGGCTGGATGTATCCCTTCTTCAGGAACTTCTGCTGACACCGGTGCTGGGGATTGAAGATCCAAAAACTGACAAGCGTATCGATTTTGTCGGAGGCATTCGGGGACTGGATGAGCTGGAACGGCGCTGTGGCGCAGAAGGAGATTGTGTGGTTGCCTTTGCAATGTATGCCACGGATATCAAAGAGCTGTTTGCAGTGGCTGATGCGGGACTTTTGATGCCGCCGAAATCTACCTGGTTTGAGCCGAAGCTTCGCAGCGGTTTATTTATTCACGAGATCTGACAGGGAGCAGGTATATGTTGGCAGACGAAAAGGAACTATCATTGGTTGGACAATATTTACAGGATGCCTTGCCATCGCTGATTCATTTCGCACTTCTGCTGATTGGTGCCGTTGTAGTATACGTGATCGGTGTCCGCCTGATCCGCTTTTTTCGAAAGCTTTTACGGCAGGTACTAAATAGACGGGGCATTGACGAGGGCGTCTGTCAGTTTTTAGATGCCATTGCAAAATTCCTGGGTTATTTTATCCTGATTCTGATTATCTTAAGCCTTTTTGGCATTACAACCGCATCTGTGGTGGCAGTGCTTGGCTCTGCCGGACTGACTCTTGGTCTGGCTCTTCAGGGAAGCCTTTCGAACTTTGCGGGCGGAGTGCTGATCTTGATCCTAAAGCCC
>CAVITM010000036.1:0-14828 GCA_963645455.1 Moraxellaceae bacterium
AGCTAACGGGATACCGCCGGCCGCGCAGCCGTGGTAGATTATGAATGCGGGAGCTACGGACGCAGCCACAACCAATGAACTATAAGGAGAAACCAAATGTTAAAGATAGAAAAGTCCTCGCGGGCTGCCGGCATCTACATCGCAGCCGTGCTGGGCGCCCTGGCGGTAGGCGGCATATGCATTTTTGCACTGCCCCAGCAGACCTACTCCGCCCAGGAAAACCGGTATCTGACCACGCGCCCCCAGATCACAATGGACGGCATCCTGTCTGGCCAGGTGCAGACCGATCTCACCAACGCCGCCAACGACCAGTTTGTAGGCCGTGATCTGTGGATGGAGACCGCCACCACCAGCCAGTATCTGCTCTATCGCAGAGAGATCAACGGCGTGTATATCGGAGAGGACGGGTATCTGTTCGAAAAGGTGCTGGACAGTGATCTTTCCCTGCAGAATTTTCAAAAAAATATCGGTTTTATCACCGCCCTGCAGGAAAACGCAGACACGCAAGTGTCCGTCATGCTCGTACCCACGGCAGGCACGATTTTGACCGACAAGCTTCCCAGCCGGGCCGTATTTTACGATCCCGCAGAATATGAGCAGACCGGAGAGCAGCTGTGCCAGGCAGACAGTGTCCGATGGATCTCCATCCGGGAGGATCTGACGGAGGCTGCCGGTGACAGCACGGAATCCCTTTATTTTAAAACCGACCACCACTGGACCACAAACGGCGCTTATATCGGAGCATCCGCCTATCTCCAGGCACAGGGCATGGCACCGGAGGATCAGGACAGCTATGACGTGCAGACGAAGGCGGAGGATTTTTACGGAACACTTTACTCCAAGGTCGCAGGCCTGCCCGGCGAAAAGGGCGAGGAACTGGCGCTGCCCATGAATCTGCCCCAGAATATAACGATAGAGACCAGCGGCGCGCCTGCAGATGCCCTCAGCAGTGACGGAACCCATGAGATGCCTACACTGAGCGGGATCTACGATCTGAGCAAGCTGGACGTCAAGGACAAATATGCCGTTTACTTCGGAGGCAATTACGGCTCCCTGACCATCAGCAATCCGGATGCTGCCACCGACCGCAGACTTTTACTGATCAAGGATTCCTACGCCAACAGCCTCGTGCCCTACCTGACCGATAGCTACGCACAGATCACCATGGTGGATTTGCGCTACAACAACGAATCCATCAGTCAGCTGGCGGCTCAGGACTGGGACGAGATTCTCGTATGCTATGAGATGACCAACTTTATCAACGATAAAAATCTGTTCAAACTCTTAAGGTAACTGATGTGCTATACTTAAAGCAGACATGAGAGGGGGAAATGCTATGAGAAAGGAACGTGGGAAAAACCATCGGAAACGACGACATACCCTGGGAGTGACAGGCCTGGTACTTGCGCTGGCATTTGCGCTGGGCGGCTGCGGTTCATCCGGTGATTCTTCCGGAGGAGCTATGACCACCGAGGTAACGGCAGATTCTGCGGCGGAGGCTGATCTTAACGACAGTGCAGATTATGAGGAAGCGGCCACCGATGAAGGCATCTCCGATGAGAGCGGATCTGTGGAAGTAGATGAAAACCAGACCAGCGAAAAGATCATTTACACCTACAATTACACCACCGAGACCAAGCAGTTCGACACATTTATGGATACCATCAAGGAGCGCATCAGCGCTTGCGGCGGCTATATTGAAAGCTCCGATATAAGCGGCAACGCCAGCATGGACATCACCCGCTACGGCACGATGGTCATCCGCATCCCGGCAGATCAGATGGATTCCTTTTTATCCATGGTGGAGGAGAACTCCAATGTCACCTATGCCGGCTGCTCCACCGAGAATGTGACCCTTACCTATGTCGATCTGGAGAGCCATATCAAATCGCTGAAGATCGAACAGGAGACCCTGATGGAGCTGCTGGAGCAGGCAACAAAGCTTGACGATGTGCTGACGCTGCAAAGCCAGCTCACAGAGGTGCGTTACGAGCTGGAAAGCTACGAATCCCAGCTGCGTGTCTACGACAACCGCATCGATTATGCCACACTGTACCTGAACATTGAAGAGGTGGAGCGTGAGACCCAGGTTGCAGACAAGCTCAGCTACGGCCAAGAGATCGCCCAGGGACTTTCCAATACATTTTATTCCATCGGACAGGGTCTGCGGGACTTCTCCATCTGGCTGATCGTGAATCTGCCGCTGCTGCTTTTGTGGGCAGTTGTGATCCTGGTGATCTTTTTAATTGTGCGAGGCGTGCGACGGGGCTTCAAAAGGCACCAGGAAAAGCGCCTGGAACAGGCAGCAAAAAAAATCGAAAATAAAAAAGAATCCAAAGAAACAAAAAGCGAATAGAGGGAGGAACAGACAATGAAGCGATCCATAAAAAAACTGTTTGCCGCACTCTGCGTGTTGGCACTGGTAGTCACCGCACTGCCGGCAGTTACGACGCAGGCTGCCACAGCCGTTCCAAAGTTTAAAAAGACTTATGCGAACCTGTATCAGAACGGCGGCACCAAGGGCAAATATACCTATACCCTGATAAACCTGAAAAAGGGTCAGACCGTCAAGTGGACGGTAGAAGGCGCAGGAAAATCCTACGTGACTTGGAAAAAAGCCACCACTAAGGTGACCGGCAAGACCGCCACTAATACCTTTACCGTAAAGACCAACGGCGCTACGGCAGCCAAAAATAAAAAGGTAAAGATCAAGGCAGAGGTACTCTCCGGCTCCACCACTTTGTATACGGTCTCATCCACCGGCAAGATCAAGATCAAGCCCACGAAGGTGACACTGTCCCTGCCCGATGCAGCAGATGATACGCTGCAGGTTGGCAAGAGTTATACCTTTGGCTACACATTGACGCCGGCCAACGCCACCTGCACAAAGGTATGGACCGTCACAGGCTCTGACCAGAAGGATTATTCCTCTTATATGAGTAAAAATGGCAGCTTCAAGCCCATGAAGGCCGGCACTTATACCATTACTCTGAGTACAAAAATCGGAAGCACCGTGATAAAAACTGCCTCTGCCAAGGTAGAAGTAGAAGACTATATCGTATCAGTGCAGCAGACGGACGCAAACAAGCTGGCAGTCAATTATAGCGGAGATGTGAGTGATCTGCTGACAAAGGATGATTTTTCCGTGACAGCCAAGTCCGGGGCAGCATCCGTTGTAAAAAGCGTAAGCTTTTCCGAGGATGGAAAAACTGCCACACTGACACTGCTGACCAATCTGCGTGACGCTACGACTTATACAGTCAGTGACGGAACGACAGATAAATCCTTTGTGGCCAGTGTAGGTACACCGGTCAGGCTGGCGATCCTCACCACAAAGGTGACTGTCAATAAAGAGACAGCCCTGGAATATGCCCTGTATGATTCCAATGGCGTCAATGTGGCAGCCGCTTATCCGGGTACTTTTGAATATGATCCGGAAAAAACAGAGATAACCAACGGTTATATGACCGAGGAAAACAAGCTTTTCATGTCTACCGTCGGCAAGAGTGCCACTATCACCATGAAATACACCAGCAAGAGCAATGCTTTCCAGCCCCTTAGCGCAGTGGGAGTCATCACCTGTGTGGCTGCATCTACCTCGGCAGATACGAACTTTACCATGACCACTACTGAGAGCGCCCCGGATTATACGGCCAAGAGCTACACGGACAATCGCCGCGTATCCATCGGCAAGACCTATTACGCGCATTTCCGTGCACTGGATGAGGAAAAGAGCGTCATCAAATACAGCTCCGTCGTGTACGAATCCTCTGATCCGGATACTTTGATCATCACAAAGACCGGCAAGGTTACACCCATCAAGAGCGGTACAGTAAAGATTCTGGTTACTGCCACCTATGCCGGTGAGGAATATGCCTACAGCTATGAGATTACCGTAGCAGAAGCTCCCAAGCTAAGCTCCATCAAGCTGAGTACCACCAACGTCACCATGTCCAATGTCTATAATTCAGAATATCGCAAATACATTGACGTGACGGCATACGATCAGTATGGCGAGCAGCTGGCGCTGACCGGCGAGACTGCTACTGTGACCAACACCACCACCAGCGTGCTCAATACCAGCGTAGCCAGCTATGATGCAGCAAATGACCGGGTGGTGCTGAATGCATCCGGCGCTACGGCAGGTACTTACAGTTACACACTGACTGTGACAAACGGAACGGAAAAGGCCAGCGCATCCTTTACACTGGTGATCATAAATATCAACAGTATCTCGACCAATGCAGCTACTACCTATGCCATTGAGCTGGACAAAACTACCGAGGATCTCTCCCTTTCCTCCGATGTCAGCGGCAGCCGTTATGTAAATGTACGTCTGGCACGTTACCGCGGCGGTGTATTTACCGACTATGCGACCTTTACCTCCGCGACTGTGACAAAGAACGGCACCTATTACAATACGGATCTGACTGCTACCGGCACCTCTGCGGTGCAGACGCTGGGTGCATCCAGCCGCCTGTCCCTGAAGACGCTGGATATCACTTCAGACACCTGCAAAAAGGCGCAGACCGGAACCTATACGATCCTGCTGCAGTATTATTCAGCAGCGGACCAGGGCTACAAGACCCTGTCCGCCACACTGACGCTCACCGATACACAGGATGAGCCCCAGGTGAGCATTGAGCGCATCACAGCTTCAAAGAGCTGCTCCACAGCCTTAGAGCTGGCGCAAAATTGTCTGACGGTAAATAACGGCTCTATCACCGAGTGTACCGTCACCGGTGAGACCAACCCGGGCTCCAAGGTTGCGGTGAAAACCGGCGATCAGGTCAATATCAAGACCATCACCGTCACCAGCACCTATACCATCGCAGGAGACAAAAAAATCACCATGACCTATACGATCACGGTGGGTAAGACATTGACGAACGCTTAAAAGCAGAGCAGCTGTCGCATCATCACGCGGCAGCTGCTTTTTTCTATGATGGAGCACATTTTCAGGCCATGAAAAAACGACCGCTTGCGCGATCGTTTTTTCGAGGAGTTTAGTTATGAAAATGTTACATCTATATAGGGAATTGTTGCTATCAACATCTCTGTTGATGAAAATAGTATATCGAGCAAATGTGACTAAACTGTGTCCGAAAACTAAAAGAAAAATAAAAGAAGCCTAAAAGAAATCTAAAAAAATCAAAGGCAATTCCAATGCGTCACGCCTTGTGCCATTTCCCGCTGTGTGTTAGAATGAATAACGTTAAAAACCATGCAAAATATAAAGGACATAGAAAATGACGATAGAACTTTTTTTTACAAGCCTGATCAGTAATCAGGTACTGATGGCCGGGTTCGCCGGGTGGTTTGCGGCACAACTTTCCAAGACAGTGCTCTATGCGATTCTCAATCATAAACTTGATATCAGCCGTTTCTGGGGAGACGGCGGCATGCCAAGCGCCCATTCCTCTACGGTGTGCTGTGTGGCAGTGACGACGGGAATCGTCTGCGGGATCGATTCTCCGATATTTGCCATTGCCGTGATCGTGGCATTTATTACCATGCGTGATGCCATGGGTGTGCGGCTGGAGACCGGCAAGCAGGCCCAACTGTTAAATGAGATGGTACGCCTGTTTTCCAAGGACAATCCCTCCCTGCCGGAACAGCGCCTAAAGGAATTTGTGGGACATACGCCGATGCAGGTGCTCATGGGCTGTCTGACCGGCTGCGTAATGGCGGCACTGCTGAATTTACTGTATGTATAGGAAATCAATATGCGAGATTTTTTTCACTATTTCTGGAACTTCAATGCTGCCTCCACAAAGCCGCGGAACAGCGGATGGGGACGGTTCGGTCTGGATTTGAGCTCCGGGTGGGCCTGGGTAGCGATAAACCACGGATGTGCCGGCTCCTCGATCATCTCTACGATATGTCCGTCGGGAGAGAGCCCCGCCAGCAGCATGCCATTTTCCGTGAGTACCTTTCGGTAATCGTTGTTCACCTCGTAGCGGTGACGATGACGCTCGTTGATGGTTTTTGCGGCATAGAGTGCGTAGGACTTGGAGGACTCATCCAGGACGCAAGGGTAGGAACCAAGCCGCAGTGTGCCGCCGATGTCTCCGTCTGCATCCTGATCCGGCATGAGTGCAATCACCGGATGTGTGGTCTGGGGATCCAGCTCAATGCTGTGGGCATTACGCAACCCACAGACATTGCGGGCGTATTCGATGATGGCGACCTGCATGCCAAGACACAGTCCCAGATAGGGAACCTGATGCTCTCTTGCATAGCGGCAGGCGGTGATCATGCCATCCACGCCTCGTGTGCCAAAGCCGCCGGGTACGAGGATGCCGCTCACATCTCCCAAAGTCTCATCTACATTTTCCTCATTCAACAGCTCGGAATCCACCCATTTGATATTGACGGTGCAGCGGCTGGCGATGCCGCCGTGCTTGAGTGCTTCCACTACTGAAATATATGCATCATGCAGCTGGGTATATTTTCCAACCAGTGCAATGGTCGTCTCCTTATCGGGATGGCGCAGTGCATCTACCATATCGATCCAGTCTTTCAGATCCGGCTCGGGGCAGTCCAGATGCAGGCATTCGCAGGCCACTGTGGCCAGATGCTCCCGCTCCATTGCCAGGGGCGCTTCATATAAATAATCCACATCCAGATTTTGCAGAACGTGATTGCTGGGGACATTACAAAACAGGGCGATCTTGTCCTTTAGTCCCTCATCAAGGGGCATCTCGCTGCGGCAGACGATGACATCCGGCTGGATGCCCATGCCCTGCAGCTCTTTGACAGAGGCCTGGGTGGGCTTGGTCTTCAGCTCTCCTGAGGCGCGGATATAGGGGATCAGCGTCACATGGATCAGCATGGCATTCTCACGGCCCACCTCATGCTGGAACTGACGAATGGACTCTAAAAAGGGCTGACTCTCGATATCGCCCACTGTGCCGCCTACCTCGATGATGGCGATATGTGTGTCATCGGAGGTATAGTTGCGGTAAAAACGGCTCTTGATTTCATTTGTAATATGGGGGATTACCTGTACCGTGCCTCCGCCGTAGTCACCCCGGCGCTCCTTTTGCAGGACAGACCAGTAGATCTTGCCGGTGGTCACGTTGGAATTTTTGGTCAGGCTCTCATCAATAAAACGCTCATAATGTCCCAGATCCAGATCCGTCTCTGTGCCGTCATCCGTGACGAACACTTCTCCGTGCTGGATCGGATTCATCGTGCCCGGATCGATATTAATATAAGGATCAAACTTTTGCATTGTGACAGTGTAGCCGCGGGCCTTGAGCAGACGGCCAAGAGATGCGGCAGTGATTCCTTTTCCGAGACCGGATACCACTCCGCCGGTGACAAATACATACTTTACGGACATGATGAGTCCTCCTTTTTCACGAAACAGACTATTCTTAACTAAGGTATTATACATCCCGCATTAGTAGAATTCCAGTGGGAAAGTCACAAATTTTGGTTAATAAAATAAGGTCTTTGTTTAGAAAATGTTAATAAAAATCGAAAAAGTAAATGTTGAAATCAGTTGTGATTGCTTTTATAATGAGAACAACGTGCAAAAAAGCAATTTATGTGCATCAAGCCGGAGATCGTTTGACCCCGGCATTCTAAGGAAAGTTGGTACTATCATATGGAAAATGGCAATTACGGAGGTAATGATCCGAATAACAGAAACAATCAAAACGGCGGCGGTGGAAACCGCGGCGGCAAGAACAACCGAAACGGCCAGATGGTGATGATCTTTGTGCTCATTACACTGGTGGCGTTGCTGTTCATGAGTCTGGTCAGCAAATGGCAGACAGAGATGACGGCTCAGGAGATTTCCTACACGGAGTTTTTGGACATGGTGGAGCAGGGCAAGGTCAAGAGCGTACAGATCAGCTCCCAGCAGATCGACATCGTCCCGGTACCCGGTGAGGACGATATCATCCCCATTACTTATTATACCGGTTATGTGGGAGATGATGATCTGATCAGTATCCTCAAGGAGGCCGGCGTAGAGATCAAGGGAGAGATTCCCGACAACACAGCAGGCTGGATCTACAATATTGTGAGCTTCCTGCTTCCCCTGGTGATCCTCTGGGGCTTGCTGGGCTTCCTCATGAAGCGTATGGGCGGTGGTCCCATGGGCGTCGGCAAGAGCACAGCGAAGGTATATGTGGAGAAAAAGACCGGCGTGACCTTCAAGGATGTGGCCGGACAGGACGAGGCCAAGGAATCCCTGCAGGAGGTAGTAGATTTCCTGCACAACCCGAGAAAATATACCCAGATCGGCGCCAAGCTGCCCAAGGGTGCCCTGCTTGTGGGACCTCCCGGTACCGGCAAGACTTTGCTGGCCAAGGCAGTGGCAGGCGAGGCCGGCGTGCCTTTCTTCTCGCTGGCAGGCTCTGATTTTGTAGAGATGTTCGTGGGTGTGGGTGCTTCCCGTGTGAGGGATCTGTTCAAGGAGGCGCAAAAGCAGGCGCCCTGCATTATTTTTATCGATGAGATCGATGCCATCGGCAAGAGCCGTGACACCAGATACGGCGGCAATGACGAGCGCGAGCAGACGCTGAATCAGCTGCTGGCGGAGATGGACGGTTTTGATACATCCAAGGGATTGCTGATTCTGGCAGCGACCAACCGTCCGGAGGTACTGGATAAGGCATTGCTTCGTCCGGGACGTTTCGATCGCCGGATTATTGTAGACAAGCCGGATCAAAAGGGACGTTTGGAGACGCTGCGTGTCCATTCCAAGGATGTGAAGATGGATGAGACCGTGGATCTGGAGGCCATCGCCCTGGCATCTGCCGGACTGGTAGGCTCAGACCTGGCCAATATTATTAATGAAGCTGCCATCACTGCAGTCAAGCACGGCCGGACACTGGTGAACCAGTCGGATCTGTTTGAGGCTTTCGAGATCGTGGCAGTAGGCGGCAAGGAAAAGAAAGACCGCACCATGAGCGATCAGGAGCGGCGCATCGTTGCTTACCACGAGGTAGGCCACGCTATGGTAGCCGCTTTGCAGAAAAATACAGAGCCGGTACAAAAGATTACGATTGTGCCCCGTACCATGGGCGCACTTGGCTATACCCTGCAGACGCCTGAGGAGGAAAAATTCCTTCAGACCAAGGATGAACTGGTAGCGAAGATCCGCACTTACATGGCGGGTCGTGCGGCAGAGGAGCTGGTATTCCATTCTGCCACCAGCGGCGCTTCCAATGATATCGAGATGGCGACACGCATCGCCCGCGCCATGGTGACGCAGTTTGGTATGTCCGAGGAGTTCGGCATGATGAGCCTGGAATCCGTGGAGAACCGTTACTTAGACGGACGGCCGGTGCTTAACTGCGGCGAGGAGACTGCGGCGCAGATCGACAAGGTCGTACAGAAGATGATCAAGGATGCCTATGACAAGGCTGTCGAGCTGCTGACGGAGAACCGGGAGATCTTAGACCGCATCTCTGAGCATCTGTACGCAAAAGAGACCATCACCGGCAAGGAATTCATGCAGATTTTCCGCGAGATGAAGGGACTTGACGAGAATGGTGAGACTGCAGCTGAGCAGACGGCGACAGAGGAGACCCCAGTCGGGGAGAAGACAGGCGAGGATGAAGGCGTTTGATTTTGAAGAGGAATTAGCGAAGCTTCCGAATAAGCCCGGTGTCTATCTCATGCACGATGAACGGGACGCCATCATCTATATCGGCAAGGCGCGTTCCCTGCGCCATCGCGTGCGGCAGTATTTTCAGGCGAGTCACCATGAAGGCATCAAAAAAGATCGCATGGTGGAACAGATCGCCCGCTTTGAATACATCGTGACCGATTCCGAGCTGGAGGCACTGGTGCTGGAGTGCAATCTCATCAAGGAGCACCGACCAAAATATAATACCATGCTTACGGACGACAAGACGTATCCATACATAAAAGTGACGCTGGGGGAGCAATTCCCCAGGGTCCTTTTTTCGCGTCAGCTAAAAAAAGACAAATCCGCTTATTTTGGCCCTTATACCAGTGCTACGGCGGTGAAGGATACCATCGGCCTGCTGCACAGGCTTTATCAGATCCGCACCTGCAATCGCAGCCTGCCCCGGGAGATCGGGGCTGAGCGGGCATGTCTGAATTATCATATCCACCGGTGTCTGGCGCCCTGCCAGGGCTACGTATCAGCGGAGGAATACCGCCATCAGATCGACGGCGCACTGGAATTTTTAAACGGACATTATGAGCCGCTGCTGAAGATGCTGCATGAGCAGATGGAAGCGGCTGCCGGGGCACTGGATTTTGAAAAGGCGGCGGAATACCGGGATCTCTACGGCAGCGTGGCGCAGATCGCGCAAAAACAGAAGATTACCCACGCAGATGGAGAGGATCGGGATATTTTGGCGCTGGCGTGTGATGACCGTGATGCGGTGGTGCAGATTTTTTTTATCCGGGAAGGTCGCATGATCGGCAGGGATCATTTCTATCTGCATCTGGTGGGGGAGGATACACTGCCCCAGCTGCTGACGGCTTTCATCAAGCAGTTTTATGCCGGAACGCCCTATATTCCAAGAGAACTTATGCTGCAGACCGACATCGACGATCGGGAGCTCATCGAGGAGTGGCTCAGTGAAAAAAAGGGGCAGCGGGTTTATCTGCGGGTGCCGAAGCGGGGGCAAAAGGAAAAACTGGTAGAATTAGCAGAAAAAAATGCGCGGATCGTGCTGACTCAGGATAAGGAACGGATCAAGCGGGAGGAAGGCCGCACCATCGGCGCCCTCAAGGAGCTGGCAGGCTTGCTGGGGCTGCCCTCGGAGCGCATTAGCCGCCTGGAGGCCTATGATATTTCCAATACTAACGGTTTTGAGTCCGTCGGATCTATGGTTGTCTATGAAAAAGGCCGGCCCAATCGCAGCGATTACCGGAAGTTTCGGCTGCGTACCGTGGCAGGACCGGATGATTACGCATCCATGCGGGAGGTGCTCACGAGACGCTTTTCTCATGGACTGAAGGAACGGGAGGATACGGAGCATGCCTTTGGAAGCTTTACGAGATTTCCGGATCTGATCCTCATGGACGGCGGAAGAGGCCAGGTCAATATCGCGTTGCAGGTATTGGAGGAGCTGCAGCTGCATATTCCGGTCTGCGGCATGGTCAAGGATGATCACCACCGCACGAGGGGACTCTACTTCAACAATGTGGAGCTGCCCATTGACCGCCACAGTGAGGCTTTTCGCCTGATCACCCGCATCCAGGACGAGGCGCACCGTTTTGCCATCGAATATCACCGCTCTCTGCGCAGCAAGTCCCAGGTGCATTCCATATTGGACGATATTCCGGGCATCGGACCTGTGCGGAGAAAATCCCTCATGCGCTCCTTCGATTCGCTGGAGGCGATCCGCAGTGCTGCGGTGGAACAGCTGGCGGCGGCAGAAGGCATGAATGAGCAGGCGGCTCAGGCGGTGTATGATTTCTTTCATGGGACTGGTGAGGGAGAGCAGTAGTCTGGCGGTACTTTTAGGAAAACAGTGCGCCGATTGGGCAGTTGGCACTTGCAGATTTGCAGGCGTTCACGTATGATGATACTAAGGGTCAAAAAGTAAGAAGGGGGAATTTTGCTATGACAAAAAAAGACGTATCTGTTGCCAAACTGGCACGATTAATGGATTTAACTAACTTTACGGAGCAGGTCAATCTTAAGGAAAAACGGATCTGCATGGCCGAGATCAACCGCCCCGCGCTGCAGCTGCACGGCTACTTTGAGCATTTCGCAGAAGGCCGCGTGCAGATCATCGGCATGGTAGAGTTTGCCTATCTGCAGCAGATGGAGCGCACCCGTAAAAAAGAGGCCTACGACAAATTCATGAGTTTTGATATCCCCTGCGTGGTGCTGTGCAGAGGCTTTCAGCCGGACGATGATATGCTGGAGGCTGCGACCAGACATAACGTGGCGGTGCTGGGTACGGAGCGTGCCACATCGGCGCTGACGGCGGAGCTGATCCGCACATTAAATGAGGAGCTGGCGCCCTGCATCACGATCCATGGCGTGCTGGTGGATGTCTATGGTGAGGGACTGCTCATTATGGGTGAGAGCGGCATCGGAAAAAGTGAGGCGGCACTGGAGCTGATCCGCCGCGGACATCGTCTCGTGACAGATGATGCGGTGGAGATCAAACGAATCGATGACCGGACACTGATCGGTACTTCGCCGGCCATTACCAGACATTTTATCGAGCTGAGAGGCATCGGCATCATCGATGTCAAATCCCTCTACGGCGTGGAGTGTGTTAAGGACAAGCAGCAGATCGATCTGGTGATCAAGCTGGAGGACTGGCACAAGGACAAGGAATATGACCGGTTGGGCATGGAGCAGGAGTACATCGAATTTTTAGGAAACAAGGTGGTCTGCCATTCGCTGCCGATCCGTCCCGGACGAAATCTGGCCGTGATCTGTGAGACGGCGGCCGTCAACCACCGCCAGAAAAAGATGGGCTACAATGCGGCGCAGGAGCTGTACCGGCGCGTGCAGGCAAATATTGCGGGCGGCAACCGCGACGAGGATGATTAAAGGAGTGGATAAAAATGGAACGAAACAATGCATGGGATGCATATCCCGGAGACAAAAAGCAGCAGGTATATGATTTTGCAGAAGGCTATCGTGTGTTTTTGTCTGAAAATAAAACCGAACGGGCATGTGTGAAGACCTTTGTGGCACGTGCCAGGGAGGCAGGATTTTTAGATCTGGAGGACCTTTTGGCAAAGGGTGGCAGCCTGAAGGCTGGAGACAAGGTTTATGCAAACCACATGGGCAAAACCCTGGCTTTATTTGTGATCGGAAGTGATCCTTTGAGTGAGGGCATGAATATTTTAGGCGCTCATGTGGATTCACCCCGGCTTGACCTCAAGCAGAATCCCATGTATGAGGACAGCGATATGGTGCTGTTGGATACTCACTACTATGGCGGTGTGAAAAAGTATCAGTGGGTAACCATTCCGCTGGCACTGCATGGCGTCGTTGCAAAAAAGGATGGCACCACCGTAGAGATCAATATCGGTGAAGATCCGGCCGATCCGGTGGTAGGTGTGAGCGACCTGCTCATCCATCTGGCAGCTGACCAGCTGGAAAAGAAGGGCAACAAGGTGGTAGAGGGCGAGAATCTGGACGTTCTCATCGGCAATCTGCCTGCAGATAAAAAGGAAGACAGCGAGGAAAAAGAAGAAAAGGAGCGCGTAAAGGCGCGGCTTTTGGAGCTTTTAAAGCAGCAGTATGGCATTGAGGAGGAGGATTTCCTCTCTGCAGAGATCGAGGTGGTACCGGCAGGGCCGGCCAGAGATTACGGACTGGATCGCAGCATGATCATGGGCTATGGACACGATGACAGAGTCTGCGCATATCCTTCCTTTGAGGCAATTTTGCAGATGGATGTCCCGAAACGCACCAGCGTCTGCCTGCTGGTGGACAAGGAGGAGATCGGCAGCGTCGGCGCAACCGGCATGCATTCGAGATTTTTTGAAAATACAGTTGCGGAAGTACTGGGCTGCTGTGGCGACTATTCTGAGCTTGCCCTGCGGCGTACACTGCAGCACTCACGGATGCTTTCCTCTGATGTCAGCGCGGCTTTTGACCCCATCTATGCGTCTGTATCGGACAAAAAAAATGCAGCCTTTTTTGGCAGAGGACTTGTATTCAATAAATATACCGGTTCCCGTGGCAAATCCGGCTCCAATGACGCAAATGCGGAGTATATGGCTGCCCTTCGCCGGATCTTTGATTCAAACGGCGTAGCTTTCCAGACGGCAGAGCTTGGAAAGGTGGATCAGGGCGGCGGTGGAACTATCGCTTACATCATGGCCAACTATGGCATGGAGGTTATCGACAGCGGTGTAGCCGTGCTGAATATGCATGCGCCCTGGGAGATCATCAGCAAGGTGGATCTCTATGAGGCTTACAAGGGTTATCTTGCATTTTTGAGGGAAGCATAATGCAGGGAACGGATCAATTTGAACAGGAGTTAGAGCAGCTGCTGGATGCCGCGCAGATCAAACGGGAGGAGCCTCTGGCGAGACATACGTCTTTTCGCGTTGGCGGCCCGGCGCAGTATTTTGTGACACCGACACTGATTCAGCTGCCGAAGATCGTGGCACTGTGCAGACGCTTTGAGATGCCTCTCACTGTGATCGGAAACGGCAGCAATCTGCTGGTATCCGACGATGGGCTTCGCGGCGTGGTGGTGGAGATCGGCCATGCGGCGGCTGGTATCCGGTGCATTAGTGAGCAGGAGCTGGAGCTTTCAGCAGGTACCCTTTTATCTGAGGCGGCAAATGTGGCAGCAAGCTACGGCCTGGCCGGCATGGAGTTCGCGGCAGGGATTCCGGGCTCTGTAGGGGGAGCCGTGGTGATGAACGCGGGCGCCTATGGCGGCGAGATGAAGGACATCGTGACGCAGGTATGGGTGCTGGATACAGACGGAGCACTGCGCATACGCTCGGCAGAGGAACTGGACTTATCCTACCGGCACAGCCGGATGATGGATGAGGGGGAACTTGTACTGAAGGCCTGTGTCCGGCTGCGCCCGGATGATGAATCCGCGATTCGTGAGCGGATGGCGGAGCTTCGCAGGCGTCGCCTGGAAAAGCAGCCGCTGGAATATCCCAGCGCTGGCAGTACCTTCAAGCGCCCGGAGGGGCACTTCGCCGGACAGCTCATCGAGGAGGCCGGACTTCGGGGCTTTCGCATCGGGGACGCCCAGGTCTCCGAGAAGCACTGTGGCTTTGTGATCAACCGCGGAGCTGCGACGGCTGCGGATATCCGCTCGCTCATGCAGCAAGTACAGCTGCGGGTACGTGAACACAGCGGCATCCAGCTCGAGCCCGAGGTACGG
>CAVITM010000037.1:0-14568 GCA_963645455.1 Moraxellaceae bacterium
TTTGCCACCAGAGCGTATTTGAAGTATTCCCGGGAACGGATAAAGTAGAGTGCTGCATCTGCGGAATCGAGGGCAAGGTAGAACTGGTGAACGGCAAGGCGACCTACACCTTTTCTGAGAAGGAACAGGCGAGATCCCGTATGCGTTATGCCGGAAAACTGGAGCATTCCAATGAGATTAAGCATGGCGCAGTAAGCCAGCGAAAGGTTGAAAATTTAATGGAATTAAAAGAAAAATATTTCCATGTGGGAGAATAGAAGGTAAGATGAGCAATTATTACAAGGTTGAACAGGCGGAAGAGGGACACTTCCGCCTTAACAGCAAAGAGCATGTGTTTATGGATTTGTTCATCGGACAGGACAAGGCTCTGCTGCTGGATACAGGCAATGGTTTTGGAGAACTGGCGCGGCAGGTGAAGGAATTGACGAAAGACCTTCCGTTGGTGATTGTGAATACCCACGGACATATTGATCACAGCGGTGGAAATTATCAGTTTGAGGAGACCTGCTATCTATGTCAGCGGGATGAGCAGCTGATCCATCAGTATAACAGTTATGAGAAGCGCCTGGAGGCTGTGGAAGGTGCGGAGCATGAGGTCAGCATCTTTACCGGAGAGGTAGAAAATAATCTGCCGGAGGACATGGATCGGGAGAACTATTTGCAGGGTGGCTACGGTCATATTGCCTTTACAAAAGAAGGAGATGTGTTTGAGCTGGGCGGTCTGACGCTGGAGGTGTTTGAGTTCCCGGGACATACAGCCGGTGGAATCGGACTCTACTGGAGGCAGCAGGACACCATGTTTGTGGGAGACGCCATGAACTCTTTCGTGTGGATGTTTTTGCCGGAATCCCTCATGCTTTCCGATTATATCAAAACCCTGCACAAGGCTTATGACCTGAATTTTGCATACTTCTATCAGGGTCATGCACCGGGACGGTTTGACCGGTCAATATTGCTGGATTATATAGCTATTGCGGAGCATCTGGACTTCGACCGGGGATATGATTTTCAAACACCTATGGCTCCTGGCTTAAAGCCCAGGATCTGCACACTGGAAGGCTACGGGCCAAACGATTTCCTCAAGCCCGGATTTACCAGTATTGTTATCTCAAAAGAACATATTGATCTTTAAACAAATGCATAAGCAACTGTTTAAACAAATGCATAAGCCCCACCCGGGAGATTTCTGGGCGGGGCTCATTAACATTTTGCATGTATAAAATGTCCGTTCATCAACATTTTGCGATGTCAAAACGTATACTGCATCAACATTTTGTTTTTTAGGGATCGTGTATTCTGAAGTTAGAATACTTGCTATTTTTGCCATAGCATTCTATGATGTAGAAGAAAAAAAGACAGAAACCGAAAGAGGTGCAGATATGAGTGAAGAACAGAATATACAGAAAATCGCAGCATACCTTCGTTCCGGTGCGAATGAGGAAAAACGCATCGGGTTGGAGTTGGAGCATTTCGTCTATGATGGGGAATATCGGATGATCTCCTATGATCAGATGGCGGACTGTCTCCGGGAGCTGATGGACTGCTTCGGCGGAGAAGCCTATGAGCTGGACGGGAAGCTGCTTGGAGTGCAGACGCAGAACTTTGCGCTGAGTCTCGAACCGGGATGCCAGCTGGAGATCAGCATCGCACCCCAGGAAGATGTGGATGAGATCGGACGGATCTACGACGAGTTTCGCAGAGCGGCAGATCCGGTTTTTGAGCGCCTGGGCTTTTCCTTACATACAGGCGCAGTGCTGCCACAGGTGGCAGACGGCACCCTGGAGCCGGAGGCGGTGGAACTGATTCCAAAGGAGCGCTACCGGGTCATGGATGCGCATTTTTCAAAGACCGGCAGCTGCGGCAGCGTCATGATGCGTGCCACGGCATCCACACAGGTATCCATCGATTTTTCTGATGAAGCAGACGCTCTGCGGAAGGCGCGATTGCTGGAAAAACTCGCACCCCTTCTCATGCTGCTCACTGAACAGAGAGAGGAGCTGCATCCGTCAAAACGCTGGCTGCCTCACCTGCTGCGTGCCCAGGTATGGAGCCATGTGGATCCGGCGCGCTGCGGCTACCTGCCGGATTCTTTGAGCCCGGATTACTCTTTTGAGACCTATGCATCATGGCTGTATCATACGGACAGCATTCTAATCCGCCAGAACGGCCTGCTGCAGCAGACCGATGGAAAAAGTGCGGCGGAATGCTACGGTGATAGGGCGATTGAGGATATTGACTATCTGCTGTCCATGTTTTTCCCCCATGTGCGCCTGAAAAAATATATCGAATACCGCATCGCAGACAGTATGCCCATTGACGAGGCACTGTCTTTCGCCAAGCTGGTTCAGGAGATCGCTTACAATGAGGCAGTGATGGCAGACCTGGAGCAACAGCTTGCCGGCGTGCAAACCATCGGGCAGCTGCAGGAGGCAGAACACGCCATTGAGGCAGAGGGCTGGTCGGCAAAGGTTTACGGCAAGCCGGTCTGCCAGTGGATGGATGCGTTCTTTGACTGCCTTGCGAAGCATGTATCGGATGAAGCCTGCAGGCAGGAGCTTTTCACCCTTCGTCCACTGGCTCTTTTGGAGTATCAGTATGAGAAAAATATCCGGGGTCATGAGAGGGAGCATGGTGCCTCAGATCTGGCAATCAGGGAATATCTGAGTCATTCCACTGCAAAATATCACGAACGGGTCGTGCGGACACTCTATCTGCCCAAGCTTTTTTCACGGCGGGAAGTAGGACTGTTTGAGCATCTCACCAGACAGCTGTATGACATTTTTGACCGTGTGATTGAACATTTTGTGGAAGACGAGAGCTATCGGGCACTGTTTGGTTTCCCCAGGGAGCTGGAGAAGCTGATTTTGATGCCGCCCCACTATGAGACCAATGTTCCCATGGCCCGCATCGATCTGTTCTACAATGAGGACACGGGAGAGTATCAGTTCTGTGAATTCAATACAGACGGCGCCAGCGCCATGAATGAGGATCGGGAACTGAATATTGCCTTCTCAAAAAGCCTGGCTTACAGGAAATTTGCCCAAAACCATACCTGCAGCAGCTTCGAGCTGTTTGATTCATGGGTGGCACAGGCGCTGAAGATCTTTGGGGAGGCTGTCGGTGATGACCAGGAAAAACCTCGTGTGGCCATCGTGGATTTCCTGGAAAATGCCACCATCAATGAGTTTTATATTTTCAAAGAGGCCTTTGAACGGGCCGGATGCCAGGTGTGTGTCTGCGATATCCGTGATTTAAAATATGACGGGGAGGTCTGCTATACAGAGGAATTTGGTGATGTGGAGCTGGTCTACCGGCGTGCGGTGACTTCGGACATTCTGGCACATTTTTCAGAAGTGGATGGCTTTTTGGAGGCTTATCGTGATGGCGGGATCTGCCTGGTGGGAGATTTCCGTACCCAGATCGTGCACAACAAGATCCTGTTCAAGGTGCTGCATATGGATGAGACCATGGAATTTCTGAGTGAACAGCAGCGTGCCTTCGTGCGGGCTCATGTGCCTTTTACCATGTCACTGGGGGAGCTTTTTGACGGATCCCATGAACAACTTCGGGCGCAGGTATTGCAGGAGAAAAATAACTGGATCATAAAGCCGGAGGATTCCTATGGCTCGAAGGGCCTTCATGCCGGTGTGGAGTTATCTTCTGATGAGGAGTGGCAGCAGGCGCTTCTGGCGGCAAAGGATGAAGCCTATGTGCTGCAGAGGTTCTGCACGCCTTATCGGCTGGAAAATCTGAGATTTGATGAATCAGGTCCGCACTGGGTCGATGTGGCGAACCTGACGGGGCTGTTTGTCTACAACGGACAGCTGAGCGGTCTCTATTCACGCATCAGCTTTGATCAGGTGATCTCGACCCAGTACAACGAGATGACGATCCCGACGATCGTCGTGGATTAGAAAAATTAACAGTGGCCGGTGATGATCCACGGAGCCGGCTGCTGCTTGAAGGCGTGATTGCTGCCCAGGATCGATACGGATACCTGGATCGTCTCTGCGTCACGGATGCCGAATTTTTCCAGCATAGCGGGCAGGCTGGCTGCCACGTTGAAATCCAGTGTATAGATCACGACCCGAAGGTTGGGATTGAGCTGGGTGAGATAGGCAAGCTCCTGCTCCGTGCTGGCAGAGGCAACTAAAAATACCAGGGACGGAACGGGACAGCCGGAGAGGCTGCGCTCATCCACATGCTCGATGATATGGACGTTGTGGAGACCAAAATGGCTGACATTGTCCTCCATGGTGGCCCGGTCTGCCTGGTTGTATTCTACAGCAGTCACCGAACCCTCCACAGCGATGAGGGCTGATTCGATGGCGATGCTCTCGCCGCCGATGACGCAGATATCATCTGTGGGTGCCACATTCATCTTGCTGAGGATGATGGCACGGATCTCACTGCCCACATACTGGATCGAGCCGCGCTGGAACATGGCGTTGGCGAGACCGATCTTGGCGGTGTTGCGGGCGTGTTCATTGATGATGAGCATGGCAGCAGAGGCATTGATGCCCCGGTTGATCATGTCCTTCACCGGTTGATGGAGAATGGCACCGGTGGGTGCGGAGCCTTCGTTGTACCATACCTCACATTCACCCAGGCCTGCATCCCACAGGCGGTAGAAAATGTCATCCACACCGGCATTGGTAAAGACCATGGTCGTCTTGTGAGCCTCTACAGTGGGAATGATGTTTTTATTTTTTTTCGTGATGTCGATCATTTTGACATGCTCTAAGTCTACGCTGGTATTTTTGGAATAATACTGCAGCCAGCTGATGATGACATCGTTTGTAAAAATCTGTTTTTCTAAAATCTGTGTATCCATTGAAAAATCCTCCCGTATACAAAAGTCGCTGCTCTTATTTTACCCGACTTGTATTATTACTGCAAGAAGAAAGGGGAAAAACGAAAGGATATAAATTGCTTTTTACATATAGATAGGATATAATTGGTTCAATTGCGTATGCATAATTTTAGAAAAGGAGATTCGTTATGAAACAACACAAAAGACAAATCATAGGTTTTTTGTCTGTGGCTGTGCTGATGTGCGTGATCGCTCCCATCGTTACACGTGCTGAGGCCGCAGCAGAAGAAGCCACCCCGGCAGCATATGCCACGGCATGGGCACTGTTGCCTGCGGTCGTAGCGATTGCACTGGCGCTCATTACCAAGGAGGTTTACAGTTCCTTATTTATCGGTATCGTTGTAGGCGCGCTGCTCTATTCGAATTTTAGCTTTGAGGGCACGGTGCTGCATGTATTTAACGACGGACTGATCGCTGTATTGTGCGACAGCTACAATATGGGTATTCTGATCTTCCTGATTTTGCTGGGCACCCTGGTGGCCATGATGAACAAAGCAGGCGGTTCTGCAGCCTTTGGACGCTGGGCAGGCGAGCATATCAAGTCCCGTGTCGGCGCGCAGCTGGCCACGATTTTGCTGGGCGTTCTGATCTTTATCGATGATTATTTTAACTGTCTGACGGTGGGCAGCGTTATGCGCCCCGTGACAGACAAGCACAACGTATCCCGCGCCAAGCTGGCTTACCTCATTGATGCTACGGCAGCTCCGATCTGCATCATCGCTCCCATTTCTTCCTGGGCGGCAGCAGTCAGCGGCTTTGTTGAGGGAGAAGACGGACTGACCCTTTTTGTCAGTGCGATTCCGTATAACTATTATGCGCTGCTGACCATCGTGATGATGGTTTCCATGGTTCTGATGAAGCTGGAGTTTGGTCCCATGGCAGAGCATGAGAAGAATGCGAAAAAGGGAGATCTCTACACGACACCGGATCGCCCTTATGCAGGTATTCAGGGTGAGGAAAAGCCGGATGCCAAGGGACAGGTCATCGATCTGGTGATCCCGATTTTATGCCTGGTAGTCTGCTGTGTCATCGGCATGATCTATACCGGCGGATTTTTCTCCGGTGTCAGCTTCGTGGATTCCTTCTCCGGCAGTGATGCCTCTGTAGGACTGGCCATCGGAAGCTTCTTTGGACTGTTTATCACATTTGTTTTATATATGATTCGCAAGGTATTGAATTTCAAGGAATGCATGGACTGCCTGGCAGACGGCTTCAAGGCCATGGTGCCTGCCATCCTGATTCTGACCTTCGCATGGACCTTAAAGGCTATGACCGATTCCCTGGGTGCCAAGGAGTTCGTGGCGACGCTGGTATCCAACAGTGCCGGCAGCTTTATGAATTTCCTGCCTGCAGTGGTATTTTTGATCGGCTGCGGCTTGTCCTTTGCAACCGGAACCAGCTGGGGTACCTTCGGTATTCTGATCCCCATCGTGGTAGCAGTATTCCAGAATTCAAACCACTCCCTGATGATCATATCCATCTCTGCCTGCATGGCAGGTGCGGTATGCGGCGATCACTGCTCACCTATTTCAGATACCACCATCATGTCATCTGCCGGTGCCCAGTGTAACCACGTGAACCACGTCTCGACCCAGCTGCCCTATGCCATGGTGTCTGCGGCCGTATCCTTTGTGGCCTATATTCTCGCAGGCTTCGTACAGAACGCATGGATCTGCCTGCCCATCGCTATTGCCATGATGCTGGCGGTACTGTTTGTGATTAAAAAGCTGCAGTCTGGCAAGGCGGCGTGATACGCTTTAAAAAAAACAAAAATTATAAGGTTGCATTTGCTTGACAGAAACGTCAGATGATGCTACGATACGAACGAACAGAAACGAATAAATTCTTCGGGGCGGGGCGTAATTCCCCACCGGCGGTATAGTCCGCGAGCCTTCTCCTTTGGATGGATTTCAGGGAGAGCGCAGAACCGGTGACTTGCATAGTCGAGAATTCCGGTACCGACAGTTACAGTCTGGATGAGAGAAGATGTTTACCGTTTGCGTGTATTTTGGTAGATGGCAGATCGTTATCATTGACAGGTTGCGATCAGAGATTCGATTGGATGCACATAGAACTAACAGCAAACACAGCTCTCAGACCGAAGAGGTCTGGGAGCTTTTTTCGTTGAATTTAGGACTTCTGCTCAAAAAATATTTCAGGAGGTTCTAAACATGAACACAAAAAAGAAAATCTGGACTACACAGACACTGATCACCACTGCGATGCTGGCGGCCATTGCCGGCGTACTGATGTCGTTGGAGATCTCCATTCCTCTCATCCCTTCCTTTTACAAGGTGGATTTTTCAGATGTGCCCTCCATCATCGCGCTGTTTCTGATGGGACCCATCCCGGCCGTATGCGTAGAGGTGATCAAGATCCTGATCAAGCTGGTGACCATCGGAACCAGCTCCATGTTCGTAGGCGATTTGTCTAATCTGCTCAGCATTGTGGCTTATATCCTGCCGCTGTGGCTGGTTTACTATAAGCTTGGCAGAACCAAAAAGGCTTCCATCGCGGCCCTTCTCATCAGCGTGCCCTGCCGCATCGTCTATGCATGCTTCGCCAATGTATTTATTTTGCTTCCCATGTATGCCGCGGCCATGGAGATGCCCATCGATGGAATCATTGAATTCGCGGCGACCATCAACCCGGCCATTCATGATATGACCACTTTTGTACTGCTGGCGACCATCCCCTTCAACCTGCTGAAGATCGGCCTGAATTACATCGTTGGATTTTTGGTTTTTGAAAACCTGAGCCGCATCAGTTTTGTGCGCCAGGAAATCATGTCATAATTATTCCCAAGCCTGTCCGTTGTTTTGGCGGACAGGTTTTTCTTGATTAAAAGTTAGACAAAACTAACAAAAGATATTGACAACTAAGCAACCGGCACATATAATTCAATACATGAACAAGTATTCATACATTTGTGGAGGAAATGTTTATGTTTCTTGAATTATCTGATATCAAAAAAAGCTTTGGAAGCGGGGAGAACCGCGTCGAGGTACTAAAGGGCATCTCCTTTGAGGCGCAAAAGGGCGAGATCTGCGTGCTGCTGGGGCCCTCAGGCTCCGGCAAATCTACGTTGCTCAACATCATCGGAGGCATCGACGGGGCGGACAGCGGACGGATCGCCATCGATGGAGAGAGCATCGAGGGAATGAATGAAAAGCGTCTGACGGCTTATCGCAGGAAGCATTTAGGCTATGTATTTCAGATGTACAATCTGATTCCCAACCTGAATGTAAAGGAAAATATTGAGGTGGGCGCCTATCTGAGCGATCATCCCTTGGAGATCGATGAGCTTTTGCAGACGCTGGGTTTGTATGAGCATCGCTACAAGCTGCCTAATCAGCTCTCCGGCGGACAGCAGCAGCGAACCGCCATTGGGCGTGCGATTGTGAAAAATCCGGATATCCTGCTGTGTGATGAGCCCACGGGAGCTCTGGATTATACCACATCCAAGGAGATTTTGAAGCTGATCGAGGAGGTCAATGAAAAATATCACAACACCGTCATTATGGTCACCCACAACGATGCCATCAAGGATATGGCAGACACAGTGATCAAGCTGCGTGACGGCGGAATCCGAAAAATGTATCACAACGAGCAGCGTGTCCACGCGATGGATCTGGATTGGTAGGTGACAGGCATGAAAAATCCATTGATGAAGCGTCTGCCCAGAGAATTTCGGGAGGATCTGGGAAAGTATCTGGCCATCTTTTTATTTCTGGTGGTGATGATCGGCTTTGTGTCCGGCTCTGTGATCGCCGAGGACAGCATGATGAGAACCTACGATGAGACCTTCGAAAAATACAGCATCGAGGATGGGCATTTTTCGGTAGCAGCAAAGCTGAGTGACGAGCTGTGGGAGTCGATTGAAGAGGAAAATGTCACACTCTATGAGAACTTTTATATCCAGTCAGATGCCTATAAGGATGGAGCCAAGGAAAGCTTCAGCAGTCTGCGTGTCTATGGAGAGCGCAGTCAGGTCAACCGCACGGACATGCTGGCCGGTGAGATGCCGGGGGCGGATGATGAGATCGCCATTGACCGTGTATATGCAAAAAACAATGACCTAAGCATCGGTGATGCCATCACCTACTGCGGACGGACATTTACCATCACCGGCTTTGTGGCTCTGCCGGACTACAGCTGTCTGTTTGAAAATAATTCCGATTCCATGTTTGAGGCGACGAAATTCGGTGTGGGTATCGTGACGAAGGATTGTTTTTCATCGCTGCCGGAGGAAAATCTGACCTGCAATTATGCATTTGTATATGACAATGGGCCGACCACCGATGAGGAAAAAAAGGAAGAGTCGGATGATTTTTCCAAGGAGCTGGCTACAAAAATTGCCATGGCAGGAAATGAGCTGACAGATTATGTGCCGGAGTATTTGAATCAGGCGATCCATTTTACGAGAGAGGATATGGGCAGCGATCGTTCCATGTTTTTAGTCCTTTTGTATATCATGATCGTGATAGTGGCATTTTTATTTGCTGTCACCACAAACAATACCATCGCCAAAGAAGCACCGGTGATCGGTACCCTGCGGGCAATGGGCTATACAAAAGGCGAGATCGTGCGGCATTATATGGCCATGCCGCTTCTGGTGACGCTTCTCGCAGCTGTAGTGGGAAATGTGCTGGGCTATACGTATTTTGAGGATTTCTTCCAGCAGATCGTCGCAGGCAGCTATAGCTTGATGCCCTATGTATCCTACGCAAACCGGGGCGCATTTTTGAATACGACGGTGATTCCGGTAGTGCTTGTGACAGTGGTTGTCTTTATCGCAGTGCGAAGAAAGCTGAATCTGTCGCCCCTTCGGTTTTTGCGTCGCGATCTGGCAAAACGCCAGCGAAAAAAGGCGATGCGGCTGCCACGCTGGGGCTTTTTCCATCGGTTCCGTCTGCGAATCCTGCTTCAGAACCTTCCGGGCTATGTGACACTGTTTATCGGACTGGCATTTGCGGACCTGCTACTGCTGTTTGGACTGGCCTTCTCGCCGCTGCTGGAGCATTATGAGCAGAATATTTTGGACCATCCCATCTGTGCCTATCAGTATGTGCTGAAGGCTCCGGTGGAAATCGAGGCAGATGCGGAGAAATTTGCCATGAAGTCGCTGAAAACTACTTTCGAGGGCAGCAAGGAGGAGGACATTTCGGTCTATGGCATCGAGGATTCCCAGTATGTGCCGGTGGATTTTTCGGATGGAAAAGTCTACGTCAGTGATGGAATCTGTGACAAATATGGGCTGTCTGTCGGTGATAGGCTGACACTGAAGGATGGTTATGCCAGCGATACCTACACCTTTACCATCGCCGGTGTCTACGATTATCCGGCTTCCCTGGCGGTGTTTATGAACTTAAGTGACTGGAATGAGCTGTTTGATCAAAAGGCAGACTATTTTTCCGGATATTTTTCCGATGAAAAGCTTGACGAGCTGACGGACGAAGAGATCTATACAACGATTACCCAGGATGATTTGACGAAAATCACGCGGCAGCTGACCAATTCCATGGGCAACATCTTTTATGCATGGGATGTTGTGTCGGTGGCACTCTATCTGGTGATCATTTACGTTTTGACGAAGGTCGTGGTAGAGAAAAATGTGACGTCTATTTCCATGGTAAAGATCCTGGGCTACGAAAATCGTGAGATCAAGAGACTTTACCTTACGGCAACCACAATTGCCGTAGTGGTGCTGCAGCTGATCGCGATTCCTTTGTCGAATGTGGTGTTGGAGCTGATCTATCGGCCCATGGTGCGTGAGTCTATGAGCGGATGGCTGCCGTATTATGTGGAAAAGGCCACATTTTTGAAAATGTTTGCCATCTGTATGGTGGCTTATCTTCTGCTGGAACAGCTGATCTACCGCAAGATCCGGGCGATCCCTATGGATGAGGCACTGAAAAATGTAGAGTAGGTAAAAACGTATCTGTTCAGGTGGTTCTGAACAGATACGTAAAAATAAAGCGAACGGTGGGTCGGCATATGCCGGCTCATCTTTTTTTCTGCATAGCTTGCGAATGTGACGGGACTATATTAAAATGATTAGAGGTTCAAAAGATATCAGTAAATAGCGAATTTTATTTAGGGAGGAACATAGATGGACGCACAGAAACTGGCTCTGCCTGAGGAGCAGGAATACGAGATCAACCACCGCGCACTGGCGAGACGTGCAGCCGCTGACGGCATGGTACTGCTGAAAAATGAAGACAATGTGCTGCCCCTTGAAAATGGCGCAGCCATCGCACTTTACGGAGCAGGCGCATACGGAACCATCAAGGGAGGCACCGGCTCCGGAGATGTCAACAGCAGACCGACGGCCAATATATGGCAGGGGCTGAAGGAGGCCGGCTTTTCCATTGTAAATGAGGACTGGCTGCAGGCCTATGAGCAGCAGTACCGGCAGGCACGGGAGGCCTGGAGAGAGGAAATCTGGAAGGATGTGGATGCGCGACGGGCCCAGGGCGAGCCTGACCCGGTATTTGATTCTTATACCAGCCATCCCTTTGATTCACCGGCTGGGGATCTGCCGGTGGCTGTGCAGGCAGACGCTGCCATCTATGTCATCGCCAGAATCGCCGGCGAGGCAAAGGATCGGGAACTGAGAGAGGGGGATTATCTGCTGAGCAGTGAGGAGCATGAGGCGCTTCGCCTGTTGTGCGAACAGCACCAGCGGGTGATCGTAGTCATCAATTCCGGCGGACTCATCGACCTGTCTTTTATGGATGAGTTTCCCCGGATCAAGGGTCTCATTTATATGGGACAGCCCGGCATGGAGGCCGGTAATGCTCTGGCAGATGTGCTGAGCGGAGCAGTCAATCCCAGCGCCCATCTGACCGATAGCTGGGCCTTCCATTATGAAGATTATCCCAATTCCAAGACCTTTTCCCATCGGGACGGGAATACGGACAAGGAATATTATCATGAGGGCATCTATGTAGGCTATCGCTATTTTGATACCTTTGAGGTGCCGGTGCGCTATTGCTTTGGCTATGGACTTTCCTATACGTCCTTTGCACTGCGCATGGTCAATGTCAGCTTTATCCGCCTGAATACGAGACAGACCGCACTGCGTCTGGTGGTGGAGGTCACCAATACCGGCAGCTGCGCCGGCCGGGAGGTAGTTCAGATCTATGCCTCCTGCCCGCAGAAAAATATGACAAAAGAATACCGCCGGCTGGTGGGCTTTGCCAAGTCAGAGGAGTTAGCTCCCGGTAAATCCCAGGATGTGGAGATTCTTGTATCCATGCAGATGCTGGCCTCCTACAGTGAGCAGGCGCCCGGATGGCTGTTGGACTGCGGTACTTATGGATTGTTTATGGGCGACAGCTTAGAGAGTGCACATTTTGCAGCATCGGTGGAGCTTACCCATCATATCCTGCTGAAAAAAACAGGCAATATCTGTCCACTGCAGGAGCCGTTAGAGGAGCTGGCCTGCCCGGTGGAGCGTGTGCAACAGCGGCGGGCTCAGTGGCACGCTCTCGTGTACAGGCATCCGGCCATCGTTGTGCCCACACAGATGCTTTTTACCAGACGAATCTTCTATTACGGAAGTGAAACAGAACGTGTAAAGCCGGAGGCGTTGGAACTGGCCAGATCCCTTTCTGCCGAGCAGCTGATCTCACTGGTGACCGGAGATCCGGGACGCGCTCAGGGAGCAGGACTGCTGGGTGTTGCCGGCAGCACGGTGCCCGGCTCTGCCGCAGAGACCAGTGACTGTATCGCCGATCAGGGCGTTCCTTCCCTTGTACTGGCGGACGGCCCGGCAGGACTTCGTCTGACAAAAAAATATTATACCGTTGATGGAAAAGTGCAGCAGCTTCCGGTGGAAGCCAGCATGGAGGATGGCTATCTGTATCGGCCGGACGGCCAGCCTGAGGGAGAGGTTCATTATCAGCTTTGCACGGCATTTCCTACCGGTTCACAGCTGGCACAGAGCTGGGATCTGGCGCTGCTTCGCGAGATCGGTGAGGCAGTGGCAGAGGAGATGCGGATCTTTTCTGTAAATCTGTGGCTTGCGCCCGGTATGAACATCCACAGAAATCCGCTGTGCGGACGCAATTTTGAATACTATTCAGAGGATCCGCTGCTTGCCGGACGCTTCGCAGCCGCCATCACCGACGGCGTACAAAAGCAGGGAGATTGTGGTACCACCATCAAGCATTTTGCCTGCAACAACCAGGAGGACAACCGGACCGGTTCCGATAGTATCGTTTCTGAGCGTGCACTGCGTGAGATTTATCTCACCGGCTTTGAAATCGCTGTTCGTGAGTCGGCGCCCAAAGCCATCATGACCAGCTACAACCTGATCAATGGCATTCACGCGGCCAACAACTACGATCTGTGCACCAGCGTGGTGCGCGATGAGTGGCGCTACGGCGGCGTGATCATGACGGATTGGGTGACCACGCTGCAGGGAGAGGACTGTACGGCAGCGGGCTGCATGCGTGCCGGAAATGATCTGGTGATGCCTGGCGCAAAAATGGATCAGGAAAATCTGGAGAAAGAGCTGGCTGAGGGCTCCATCACGATGGAACAGCTACAGCTGGCTGCGGCGCATCTGATTGCGATTGCGGGGTGCGAATCGTGAAGTTTACAGTGATTGGATGCGGACGCTGGGGGACATTTATCGCATGGTATCTGGATCATATCGGGCATGAGGTGACGCTCTATGGCCGGGAAGGCTCGAAAAACATGGAGCGTCTGATGAGTGAACATCGCAATGCTTACGTGGAGCTGCCGGATACGCTGCACCTGACCAATGATCTGGCATGTGTGTCGGATGCTGAGGCGATCGTGATCTCTATCGGATCCCAGAGTCTGCAGTCGCTCTGTGAGAGCCTTGCCCCCTATGAGCTTCGCTATAAAACCTTTATTTTGTGCATGAAGGGCGTCGAGATCGGTACCGGCCGCAGGCTTTCCCAGATCATGGAGGATAATTGTGATGCCTCCAATCGTATCGCTGTATGGCTGGGACCGGGGCATGTGGAGGAGTTTACCCGGGGCGTGCCCAACTGCATGGTGATTGACAGTGCCCATGAGGCCACCAGGCAGCTTCTGGTGGAGCAGCTGTCCAGTGAGCTGATTCGCTTTTACTACGGCATGGATCTGATCGGCAATGAGATTGGTGCGGCGGCAAAAAATGTCATCGGAATCGCGGCCGGCATGCTTGACGGGGCAGGCCGTTCCTCCTTAAAGGGACCACTGATGGCACGGGGACCCCGTGAGATTGCCAGGCTTATCAAGGCCATGGGTGGCAATGAACTATCGGCTTACGGGCTGTGTCATCTGGGAGATTATGAGGCGACACTGTTTTCTGCCCACAGCCACAACCGGATGTTTGGGGAGCGCTTTATTCGGGGCGAATCCTACGATCAGTTGGCGGAGGGCTACTACACCGTAAAAGCACTGGTTTCGCTGGGGGAGCGTTATCACGTGGAGCTTCCGATCTGTCAGGCGGTATACGGACTGCTCTATGAGTCCCAGTCCCCGGACACAGTACTTGACGGGCTGTTTTCCCGCAGCCTGAAGGGGGAATTTGTGTAGACTCATGCGCCCTGAGTGTGGTATGCTATAGGCATAGGCATAGGCATAGGCATAGGCATAGGCATAGGCGTGGTGGCGCCGGCCGTAGCTCCCGCGAGTCACACCTGTTTTTGCTTCGTTGCGCATCAGAGCATTCC
>CAVITM010000038.1:0-14324 GCA_963645455.1 Moraxellaceae bacterium
GAGGTACGTCATCAATACGCTTGCGCTCGCCGGGCAAAAGTCGCAGCTGAGGGGAATACCGCCGGCCGCAGCCGTGGTAGATTATGATGGGAGCTACTGGGCTATCGCAGATCATAAACTGCTCCGAGGTCGATTCTGTTACGGGTATTCCGTGAACGCAGCAGCGCGAGCGAAGGTCATTCCTGTTTTTGTGCCTTTGCGCAATGGAGATGAGACTCCAAATTGTGGAAGCCTTTGCTGACACAATTTTGCTTTGAGGAGGCTCATCGGAATGCTCTGGTGCGCAACGAAGCAAAAACAGGTGTGACTCGCGGGAGCTGCGGACGGTATCACAGATACGTATACACAGCCACAAATATTTCCGAGAGGCCATATTACATCACATTAGATCACATTACATATTGAAAACATTCCGCAGTTTGGTATATAATCTGTAGTCAAAAGGCAAAATGTTGACTGAAATCACAAAGAGGTAACACCATGAAAAATAGCAGCAGACACAGCAAACATACCGCATGGAAGCTGGCGGGAGCCTTTGCAGTGGCGCTCGTATGCGTAGCAGGCATCTATGCCGGCACGAGTGTACATGCAAAGAACACAGCCGAGCGCACCATCGCAGACAATATTTATATCGGTGACATCGCAGTCGGCGGCATGACCCAGGCCCAGGCCACAGAAGCAGTGGAGGATTACGTACAGTCGGTGGGTGATACCGAGTTCACCCTGACGGTAGATGACAAGAGCGTCACCGCCACCGCAGCAGACTTCGGGCTGGAATGGTCCAACCCCGTCATAGTCAAGGACGCAGTCAATGTAGGCCGCACCGGCAATCTCATCGAGCGATACAAATCCAAAAAAGATTTAGAGCATGAGAATCTCGTATATGACATCACTTATACGGCAGATATCGATCAGATCAAAGAATATTTAGAGGCCAACACCGACGAGATGAACCAGGATGCCGTCAACTACGGACTCAAGCGTGAGAACGGCACATTTACCATCACAGATGGACAGAACGGTGTAGCAGTGGACATCGATACGTCCGCACAGGAGATCCTCTCTTATATAGAAGATAACTGGAACGGCAACGCCGCTTCCATCGAGCTGGCTGCCAAGGTAGTAGAGCCGGAAGGCACCAAAGAGCAGCTGGAGCGCGTCACTGATGTGCTGGGTACCTTTACCACCGATTTTAGCAGCTCATCCGCAGGCCGTGCTCAGAATGTCAAAAACGGAGCCAGCAAGATCAACGGACATGTGGTTTATCCCGGCGAACAGTTCTCCGTCTATGAGACAGTGAATCCTTTTACAGCCGAGAACGGTTACGAGCTGGCAGGCTCCTATGAGAACGGCACAACTGTGCAGACTTATGGCGGCGGTATCTGCCAGGTGTCCACCACACTGTATAACGCCCTGATCCGCGCAGAAGTAACCATCGACGAGCGGTACTGCCACTCCATGATCGTCAGCTATGTGCAGCCCTCTATGGATGCGGCCATCGCAGGTACTTACAAGGATCTGAAATTTACCAACAACTATGATTTCCCGATTTATATCGAGGGCTATACCTCCGGCATGCAGATCACATTTACGATCTATGGTGAGGAGACCCGATCTGCAGATCGCGAGGTGATTTTCGAGAGCGAGACCACCAGCACCACAGAGCCTGAGACACAGTTTGTGGCATCCGAGTCACAGCCCATCGGTTATGTCAATACGGATCAGAACTCACATACCGGCTATACGGCCAAGCTGTGGAAGATCGTCAAGGAAAACGGCAAGGAGGTCAGCAGAGAGGTATTCAACAACAGTACCTACAAGGCTTCTCCCAAGATCATCACCGTAGGCGTAAAATCTGATGACAAGGACGCAGTCGCAGCCATCAAAGCAGCCATAGCCACCAAGAACGAGTCCACGATCCGTTCAGCCGCAGCGGCCAATTCCGCCGAGGCTCTGGCACAGAAGAAGGAAGAAGAGGAAAAACAAGAAGAAGACAAAAAGACCAAGGACACATCATCCAAGGAGACCACGAAGACAGACGATACGCAGAAAGAGTCTGCAGATGAGTCTGACAGTGAAGCGGCAGAATAGCCGCACCCTACATCCAAGGAGTGATCCGTCCCAAAAACGATAAGGAATTACGAATATGAAAGTAGGCAAGCTACCGGAGGCAGTATTAAAACGATCCGTCCTAAAACAAATCAAAACCCTTCGCCCGGAGGTGCTTTGCGGCGCTTCCGTAGGGGAAGACTGCGCAGCGCTTTCCCTGGCGGAGGACGAAATCTTTGTTTTATCCACGGATCCCATCACCGGCACGGTCAAGGACATCGGGCATCTGGCGATCCAGATTACCCTCAATGACCTGGCCAGTGCAGGCGCCGAGCCCATCGGAGTGATGCTTACTTTTCTTTTACCCCAACGCATCTCCGAGGCAAAGCTTCGGGGGATGATGGAGCAGGCAGAGGCAGCCGCCCACGCAGCCAATGTGCAGATCATGGGCGGACATACCGAGGTGACCCGGGTTGTCAATCAGCCTGTGATCTCCGTTGTGGGAGTCGGCAAAGCCAAACGCGGTGAGCTCATCTCCACCGGCGGCGCACGGGCGGGCATGGATGTCATTGTCACCAAGTGGATCGGGCTGGAAGGCACCTCCATCATCGCCAAGGAAAAAGAAGAGCAGCTGCTGACCCGTTATCCCAAGGCTCTTGTGGACGAGGCAAAAGCCTTTGACCGTTATCTATCCGTTCTTCCGGAGGCGCGAGCGGCGGTGAAGTCTGGCGTTAGCGCGATGCATGATGTGACCGAGGGAGGCATCTTCGGAGCACTGTGGGAGATGGCAGAGAGCGCCGGCGTCGGACTGGAAATAGACCTAAAAAAGATTCCGATTCGGCAGGAGACGGTAGAGGTGTGCGAGTTTTTTGGCATCAATCCCTACGAGCTCATCAGCAGCGGCAGTATGCTCATGGCCGCAGCCGATGGAAACGGACTGGTACGTGCGCTCACAGCCCAGGGCATACCGGCCGTATGTATCGGCAAGGTCACCTCAGGCAATGACCGCCTGCTTCTGACCGGCGAGGAACGGCGCTTTTTAGAGCCGCCAAAGTCGGACGAGCTGTATCGGGTCGTATAAAACAAAAAGGAGAACATAGATCAGATGAGAGAAAAGATTTTAACATTTATCGAAAAAAACAGCCGTGTGGATCTCCATGAGCTGGCGGTTCTTTTAGGCGTAGATGAGCAGATGGTGGTAGATGAGCTGGCCGCCATGGAAGCGGAGCATGTGATCTGCGGCTATCATACATTGATTGACTGGGACAAAACCGACGTGGAAAAGGTCACGGCCATGATCGAGGTACGGGTGACACCCCAGAGAGACATGGGCTTTGACAAGGTGGCAGAGCGCATCTATAACTATCCGGAGGTAAATTCCGTTTACCTGATCTCCGGCGGCTTTGATCTCATGGTCACCCTGGAGGGAAAGACGCTGCGGGATATTTCCACATTCGTAACTGACAAGCTCTCTACCCTGGACTCTGTGCTCAGCACAAAGACCAACTTTATCTTAAAAAAATACAAGGATCATGGCACAGTCATGGCAGAAGCACCCAAGGATGAAAGGATATTTATGACACCATGAGAAATCCGTTAAATGAAAAAATCACTTCCATTAAGCCCTCCGGCATCCGGAAATTTTTTGATATCGTCAGCGAGATGACAGACGCCATTTCTCTTGGCGTCGGTGAGCCGGACTTTGATACGCCCTGGCATATTCGTGACGAGGGCATTTATACATTGGAAAAAGGACGTACCTTTTATACGTCCAATGCAGGCCTCAAGGAGCTGCGTGTTGAGATCGCCAAATATTTGGACCGCAGATTTCATCTGCAGTACGACCCCTTAAAGGAGATTCTCATTACTGTCGGCGGCAGTGAGGGCATCGACGCGGCCTTTCGCGCCATGTTAGATCCCGGCGATGAGGTACTTATTCCCCAGCCCTGCTACGTTTCCTATGAGCCCTGTGCGATCCTGGCAGGGGGCGTGCCCGTCATTATCGAGTTAAAAGAAGAAAATCAGTTCCGCCTGACGGCTGAGGAGCTGGAAGCAGCCATTACACCGAAGACCAAGATGCTGGTGCTTCCTTTCCCTAATAATCCTACCGGAGCCGTCATGGAACAGTCCGATCTGGAAGCCATCGCAAAGGTCGTTATCGACCACGATCTCTATGTGCTCAGCGATGAGATCTATGCGGAGCTGTGTTATCTGAACGAGCATACGTCCATTGCATCCCTCCCCGGTATGCGGGAGCGCACCATCGTGATCAATGGCTTTTCCAAATCCCATGCCATGACCGGCTGGCGCCTTGGCTACGCCTGCGGCCCCCAGATCGTCATCGAGCAGATGTTAAAGATTCATCAGTTCGCCATCATGTGCGCACCCACCAACAGCCAGTACGCAGCCGTTGAGGCTCTGCGAAACGGCGATGAGGATGTGGCCATGATGCGGGAGCAGTACAATCAGAGACGCCGGTTTCTCATGCATGAGTTTGAGCGGATGGGACTGTCCTGCTTTGAGCCATTTGGCGCGTTTTATGTATTTCCCTCCATTCAGGAATTCGGCATGACCTCAGACGAATTTGCCACACGCCTGCTTCGGGAGGAAAAGGTGGCAGTTGTGCCCGGCACGGCATTCGGCGACAGCGGCGAAGGCTTCCTTCGTATTTCCTACGCTTATTCCCTGGACAATCTGAAGATTGCCCTGGCACGGCTGGAAAAATTTATCATCAAGCTTCGGAAAGAGGCAGAAGAGAAATGAACAATATCGTACTTTTAGAGCCGGAGATCCCGGCCAATACCGGCAATATCGGCCGGACCTGCGTGGCCACCGGCACCAGGCTGCATTTGATTGAGCCCCTTGGTTTTTCTCTCTCTGAGAAGGCTTTGAAGCGGGCCGGCATGGATTACTGGCCCCAGCTTGATGTGACGACCTACGTGGATTATGAGGATTTTCTGGCAAAAAATCCAGGCGCCAATATTTTTTATGCTACTACAAAGGCCAGACAGATCTATTCGGATGTATCTTATCCGGATGGCTGCTACCTGATGTTTGGCAAGGAGAGCGCCGGGATTCCGGAGGAGCTTTTAAAGGAGCATCCGGATCGATGTGTGCGGATTCCCATGATGGGGGAGACACGTTCCTTAAACCTGTCCAATTCCGCAGCCATCGTTTTGTATGAGGCACTGCGGCAGCAGGGCTTTGCAAATATGACGACAATGGGGCAGCTGCACCGGCTGCACTGGTGAGTAAAACATAGATGACAGCATTGATGGTAAAAGCAAGACAACTGGTACATGAATATATCCGCCGGGATGAGGAAGGCAATCCCATCGGGACCCAGACGGCTCTGGATCACGTGGATCTATCGATTCAGCCAGGCAGCTTTGTGGCGATTTTGGGTCACAACGGCTCTGGTAAATCCACCCTGGCCAAGCACTTAAATGTGCTGCTTTCCCCTACAGATGGGACGCTGTGGGTCGATGGCAGGGATACAAAGGATCCGGAAGAGCTGTGGAATATCCGTCAGCGAGCCGGCATGGTTTTTCAGAATCCGGACAACCAGATCATCGGCAGTATTGTGGAGGAAGATGTGGGTTTTGGCCCGGAAAATCTGGGCGTGCCCACGGATGAGATCTGGCAGCGGGTGGAGGACAGCCTGCGCTCGGTAGGGATGTTAAAATTCCGGCATGCCTCTCCCAACAAGCTTTCCGGCGGACAAAAGCAGCGTGTGGCCATCGCGGGAGTAGTGGCCATGGAGCCGGCGTGCATCGTGCTGGATGAGCCTACGGCCATGCTGGATCCCAACGGACGGAAAGAGGTGCTTCGGGCCGTGCATGAGCTCAACCGCACCAAGGGCGTGACCATCATCCTGATCACCCATTACATGGAAGAGGTCACGGATGCGGATCAGGTCTATGTCATGGACAAGGGTCAGATCGTGATGCAGGGCAGCCCCCGGGAGATTTTTTCGAGAGTGGATGAGCTGAAAGCCTACAGGCTCAGTGTCCCCCAGATCACCCAGCTGGCCCATGAGCTTCGCATGGCGGGGCTTGCGCTGCCGGAGGGCATTCTGACACGCCAGGAGCTGGTGGATGCACTGCAGAAGCTGAGGGAAGGATAGCTATGTCGATCATTTTGGATAACATTAGCTGCGTATATGAGCAGGGGACTCCCCGGGAAGTATACGCATTGAAAAATATCAGTCTGGAGATCACAGACGGAACCTTTATCGGCCTGATCGGTCATACCGGTTCCGGCAAATCCACACTGATTCAGCATATGAACGGATTGCTGCGCGCTACCAGCGGCAGCATTTATTATAATGGCCAGGATATTTACGCAGAGGGCTATTCCATGCGCTCCCTGCGCAGCCATGTGGGGTTGGTGTTCCAGTATCCGGAGCATCAGCTGTTTGAGACGACGATTTTAGACGATGTCAGCTTTGGCCCCATCAATCAGGGTCTGGATAAAAAGGAAGCCAACCTTCGGGCTTCTGAGGCACTTCGCAGTGTCGGGATTCCGGAGGAGCTGTTTGACCAGTCTCCCTTTGATCTCTCCGGCGGACAAAAGCGCCGGGTGGCCATCGCCGGTGTGCTGGCCATGCGGCCGGAGGTTTTGATTTTAGATGAGCCCACAGCAGGATTGGATCCCAAGGGTCGGGACGAGATTCTGGGACAGATCGCACGGCTGCATGAGGAGCAGCATAGCACAATTATTCTTGTCTCACATAGTATGGAGGATGTGGCGGATTACGTGGAGCGCATCATCGTCATGAATCAGGGCAGCGTCATGTTAGACGGGACGCCCCGGGAGGTCTTTTCTCATTATCAGGAGCTGGAGCAGATCGGTCTGGCTGCGCCTCAGGTGACTTATCTGATGCATGAGCTGGCAGAAAAAGGTTTTCCGGTGGATGGATCTGCGACGACGGTGGCTGAGGCGAAACGTGAGATTTTGCGCGCCTTCGGGATGCGGTAGGTGAAGGATTATGATGAGAGATATTACGATAGGACAATATTATCCGACCGATTCCGTGATTCACAAAATGGATCCCCGGGTGAAGCTGTTTTCCACCCTTATTTTTCTGATTTCGGTGTTTGTATACAAAGGAATTCCGGGACTGATTCTTGTCACTGCTTTTCTGGCCTTTGTGATCCATATCTCCGGCGTGCCCTTTCGCTATATGGTAAAAGGACTGCGGGCGATCCTGATTTTGATGTTGATCACTGCCATGTTCAATCTGCTTTTGACGCCGGGCCAGGCACTGTTTTCCATCTGGAAGCTTTCCGTCACAAAAGAGGGTGTCACGGCGGCGGCGCGCATGATGATCCGCCTGACCTATCTGGTGCTGGGCACTTCCCTTATGACGCTGACCACCACCCCCAACCAGCTGACAGACGGACTGGAGCATGCGCTGCGGCCTTTGGTGCACATTCATGTACCGGTGCATGAGATCGCCATGATGATGTCCATCGCGCTGCGTTTTATTCCTATTCTTGTGGAGGAAACGGACAAAATTATGAAGGCGCAGATGGCCCGGGGTGCGAATTTTGAAGAGGGCAATATCATTCAGCGGGCAAAGGCCATGATTCCGCTGCTGGTGCCGCTGTTTGTATCGGCTTTCCGCCGTGCCAATGATCTGGCACTGGCCATGGAGGCACGTTGTTATCGCGGCGGAGAGGGACGGACAAAAATGAAGCCGCTGCGCTATCAGAGGATTGACGGGCTTGGCTACCTGTTTGTGATCGCCTATCTGGTGGTACTGCTTGTCATGAGGGTTCTGCTATGAGGCGGGTGCTGCTGCGTGTTGCCTATGACGGGACGGATTACGCCGGCTGGCAGCTGCAGCCCAATGCAAAAACCATCGAGGGCGTGCTGAATGAGGCCCTCAGTGCCCTGCTGGGTGAGACCATCCTTGTCACGGGAGCCAGCCGCACAGATGCAGGCGTGCATTCCCTGGGCAATGTGGCAGTCTTTGATACCGACACCCGCATTCCACCGGAAAAACTGAGCTATGCCATCAACCAGCGCCTGCCGGAGGATATCGTCGTGCAGGAGTCTTACCAGGTGGCACCTGATTTCCATCCCCGTCATTGTGACAGCAGAAAAACCTACGAATATCGGATTTTAAACCGGGCCTTTCCCCTTCCTACTCAGCGGCGGGATTCTTATTTTTATTATCGAAGTCTGGATACGGCACGGATGCAGCAGGGGGCGGATTTTCTGGTAGGCACCCATGATTTCGCCAGCTTCTGCTCTGCCCATTCCCAGGCCCAGACCACGGTCCGCACCATCTATGACTGCAAAGTGCTCCGCCAGGGAGACATGATCACCATCCGCGTGACCGGTGCCGGATTTTTATACAATATGGTGCGTATTCTGGCAGGCACTCTCATCGAAGTCGGCGTTGGCAGGCGAGACCCAGGCGAGATCCCGGACATTTTAGCCGCAAAAGACCGCTCCGCAGCAGGCCCTACCGCTCCGGCCCACGGCCTGACCATGGTGGGCATCGAGTTTTGCGAAAAACCGGTTGACACCGGAGAAAATGCGTAGTAGAATGTATAGGCTGATGTAGTTTTGGAGTATTGTGCCATAGCCCCGGCACGATATTTTAGCTATACAAGAACAGAAGCGGAGAATGGTTTCGGACATTTCCATTTTTGCTTCGATCGAACAATTATTTCAGGAGGAAAAACCATGAATACATTTATGGCAAGCCCGGCTACCATCGATCGTAAGTGGTATGTTGTTGATGCTACAGGAATGACCTTAGGTCGTTTATCATCTGAGATCGCTAAGATCTTAAGAGGAAAGAACAAGCCGATTTTCACACCTCATATGGACTGCGGTGATTATGTGATCGTAGTCAATGCAGAGAAGATCTCCGTTACCGGCAAGAAGCTGGATCAGAAGATTTACTACAGTCATTCTGAATATGTAGGTGGCATGAAAGAGACTACCTTAAAGGAGATGTTAGCAAAGCATCCCGAGAGAGTCATCGAGCATGCAGTAAAAGGTATGTTACCGAAGGGACCGTTAGGACGCGACATGTACAAGAAGCTTTTCGTATACGCAGGTCCGGATCACAAGCATGCAGCTCAGAAGCCTGAGACTTTGACATTTTAATCGAGGGAGGTAAAGACAAGTGGCTAACGCAAAATTTTATGGAACAGGCAGAAGAAAAAGTTCAGTAGCCAGAGTTTATTTAGCACCTGGCACAGGCAAGATCACCATCAACAAGAGAGATATCGATGATTATTTTGGATTAGAGACCTTAAAGGTTATCGTTCGCCAGCCCTTCGTAGCGACCGAGACCAGCGACAAGTTCGATGTGACCGTTACCGTTAAGGGCGGCGGATACACCGGACAGGCAGGAGCGATCCGTCACGGCGTTGCACGTGCACTGCTTCAGGTAGACAGCGAGTATCGCCCCATCTTAAAGAAGGCAGGATACTTAACACGTGATCCTAGAATGAAAGAGCGTAAGAAATACGGTCTCAAGGCCGCACGTCGCGCACCTCAGTTCAGCAAGCGATAATTCAAGCAAAACATCAGAGAATATCAAAACCCTTGAAAATCCAGTGTTTTCAAGGGTTTTTCTTTGCGTACGGACAAGCCTTTTCATGAGCATTTTTCACATCGCATTCCGGCGAAACATGTTTAGAAAAACGTCGAATTTATGCAATGTGTCGGAAAATAGTTTCGTAAAACGAAAAGTATTGTGCAATCATACAAATGGTGCTAGACTTAGGTTGATCGAAAAAGGTTTACTAAAATATTTTAGAACATAAGATCTGGAGAATTTCATGAACATACGTGATATTGCCAAAATGGCCGGAGTATCCGCGTCAACCGTATCGAAAGTCATGAACGGAAAAGACCGTGATATCAGCGAGGAAACCAGGAGGAAGGTCCTGGAGATCATCGAGCAGGAACACTATGTTCCTTATTTCAAATTCCTTGATAAGAAAGGGATGAGACCCCGGCTGATCGGTTTGATCCTTCGGAAGGATAATCGTCTGAAGCAGGAGATACAATCCGCAGTTGAAAAAATAGTAAGGGAAAAAGGCTACGGACTCCTGCTGGGATACGCTGATGGTACGGAAGATGCCGGGCAGCCGGCAAAATCAATATCTTTCCGGGAGGGAAAGGCGCGAACCAGGCGGTGGGCGTAGGAAAACTGGGCGAAAGCTCCATCACCGTTTACACAGGTGCCAATAGCGGATTGAGCATCAATCACATCAATCAGTACGGGTATCTGTTTGAAAAAGCAAAATACTGCCTGATTTCCACAGAAATTTCGGAAATGATCGTAGAGTACACCATGAAATTTTGCAGGGAAAATGGAACCCAGGTGATCCTGAAGCCTGCCATGACAGGCGTTTTGCGGGAAGAACTCTATCCCTATATTACGTATCTGGTCCCCAATGAAAAGGAACTCCATGGGCTGCTTCCGGGTGACGGGACAATCGAAGAGAAGGCACAGATTTTAAAAGAAAAAGGTGTGAAAAATGTCATTGTGACGCTGGGAGCAATCGGAGAAGACGACAAGGGACAGAAGGCATCTGCCATTGCCGTGACAAGAAAAGGAGCGCAGACTTCTATTCCGACATTGGAGGAGGTTATATAAAGAAGAGGGACTGGAACATAACTTCCAGCCCCTCTTTTGCCGATGTGCAGGATGGAAATTTGCAACATTCAAATTCATAAAATTTGAAAAGTTCCAAATCGACAGAGTTAATCATATTGAAAAGTTGCTAAAATGGCGCTATAATCATATTGAAAAATTGAGATAGGAGTAATTCGTATGCTTGTCAGAAAAATTACGGCGCTGATCGAGGAGCATCTGACGTCTGGTTCCGATAAAATACTCCTTGTGGATGGAGCCAGGCAGGTTGGCAAGACCTATATTATCCGTTATATTGGAAAAAAGCTTTTTCAAAACTACATTGAGATCAATATGGTTGAGGATTCTGTGGGATCCAGGCTGTTTGCCAATACCCGCACGGTTGAGGATTTTTATCTTCAGGTAAGTATGGTGGCCGGCGACAGAATGAAGCAAAAAGAGAACACGCTCATTTTTATTGATGAAATACAGGCATATCCGCATTTGCTTACGCTGCTTAAGTTTTTATCGCAGGACGGCAAATTTACGTATATTGCCAGTGGTTCACTGCTTGGCGTCACATTGCCCGAGACGACATCCATTCCCATGGGCAGCATACGCAAAGCGCGTATGTTTCCCCTTGATTTTGAAGAATTTCTTTATGCCAACGGGATGAATGAGCTTGCTGTTTCCGCTATGCGAAAAAAATTTGAGCGCCTTGAATCGCTAGAGGAATCCATACACAATAAAGTGATGGATCTGTTTCGAAAGTATCTTTTGGTGGGTGGGCTCCCGGATGCCGTCAATGCTTATCTGGAGACAAAGAACATCCGCAATGTGCGTGAGATACAGAGCGAAATTCACGATTATTACGCGGCTGACGCCTCCAAGTACGATAGCGAAAGAAAGTTGAATATTCGTCGGGTGTATGACCTCATCCCTTCTAATATGGAGAACAAGAAAAAACGTGTCATTGCTAAAAGCATTGAGGGAAAGAAAGGGAAAACCTTTGCTGACTATCGTGACGAGTTTCAGTATTTAATCGGTGCCGGCATAGCATTGAATGTTCAGGCGATCTCCAATCCTGCATTTCCGCTCATAGAATCAAGCAGTAAAAATCTCTTGAAGCTGTATTTGAATGATGTCGGAATCCTGACCGGAATTCTGTATGGCAGTAATATCCGCGCTGTTCTGGATGATGAAAAAAGCATCAATCTCGGTTCGGTTTATGAGAGTGTTGTTGCCAGCGAGTTGGTGGCACACGGACATAAGCTCTTTTATTATGACAATCGCTCAAAAGGGGAAGTGGATTATCTGATCGACGATTATGAGAGCTTGTCAGTCGTGCCGATTGAGGTAAAATCAGGGAAAGATTATACTGTCCACTGCGCACTGAATAATTTCGTGAGCAATGAAGATTATCACATAAAAAAAGCTTTTGTAGTATCGAATGAGCGGATGGTGAAGTCGAATGGAAAGATTACCTATCTTCCCATATACGATATAATGTTCTTTTAGCAGGTTGATCAAACAATTGTAAACGAATATATTGAAAAAGGAGTATTTAAAACATATGAAAAACGAGATATGGGATATTTATGATGAAAACAAGCAGCTGACCGGAAGGACGATGAAGCGCAATGACTGGAATATGCAGCCGGGGGACTATCATTTGACGGTGCTGGGAGTCATCCGCCGTAGGGACGGCCGCTATCTGATCACAAAGCGGGTACAGACTAAGTCATGGGCAGCAGGCTGGTGGGAGGTATCCGGCGGCGGCGTCATGGCTGGAGAGACTTCCCGGCAGGCAGTGCTTCGGGAGGTGCGTGAAGAGACCGGCCTTGATGTATCCGGCTGGGACGGCGGTTATGCCTTCACCTATCGTCGGGACAATCCGGCAGAAGGAGACAACTATTTCGTGGATGTGTACCGTTTCACAGGGGATTTTCGCGAGGATCAGCTGCATCTGCAGCAGGAAGAGACCGACGGATATCGGCTGGCCACTGCAGATGAGATCCGTGCCCTGGCAGACGAGGGAATTTTTTTGCACTATGACAGCATTAAGCAGATTTTTGAGTAGCAGGTGGACACAGGAAAACGTCATATCTTGACATCTATCTCGACTTTTGCTTTAATGTTGACATGACAGGAGGGATCTTTTATGCGCTATATGGATGTTAAGACTGCAGCTGACCGTTGGAACCTGACCGAAAGAAGAATTACCGCGCTGTGCAGAGACGGACGTATTGCAGACGCAAAAAAAGAAGGGGGCTTATGGCTGATTCCTGACAATGCCGAAAAACCGGTGGATGGACGAAGTAATAAATCCTCGCGGGCGATGGAAGCCAGCGCAAAATTACCTTTGCCCATTGGCGTGTCTGATTTCAAGGAATTGGTTTCGGAATACTACTACGTGGATAAGACCCTGATGATAAAGGAATTTATCGATTCCAAACCAAAGGTTTCTCTTTTTACCCGTCCGAGACGTTTTGGAAAAACCCTGGCGATGGATATGCTGAAAACCTTCTTCGAGATCAGCGACACGGATACCTCCCAATATTTCAAGAATAAGAAAATCTGGAGCTGCGGTGAAAAGTATCGCCGTGAGCAGGGAAAATATCCGGTCATCTTTGTTAGCTTTAAGGATATTAAGTTTGCAGCATGGGAACAGACCTATACAGCAATCCGGGAGATCATTGCGAATGAGTATCTGCGCCACGATGCTTTGCTGACGAGTGACAGATGCAATGAATTTGAGAAGGACTATTTCCGGAAGGTTGTCGATGGGACGATCACGGAGGTCAGCATGGCTAGGGCATTTTTGGAGCTCTCCCACATGCTGCATAAGCACTATGGACAACCGGCTGTCATTATCATTGATGAATATGATACACCCATTCAGCAGGGTTATACGGAGGGCTATTACGAGCAGATCGCCGGTTTTATGCGCAATTTGCTGTCCGGTGCCTTCAAGGACAACTCCAATCTTTCTTACGGATTTTTGACCGGCATTCTTCGGGTGGCGAAGGAAAGCATCTTCAGCGGCCTCAATAATCTGAAGGTAAATTCTATTCTCGAAGAGCGTTACAGCGAATATTTCGGTTTTACGAAAAACGAGATCCAAAGCATCATGGAGCATTACGGCAGAATGGACAAGTACGAGGAGATCTGCGAATGGTATGACGGCTATCGCTTTGGCGATACAGACATTTTTAATCCCTGGTCTGTGCTCAATTATCTGGACGAGAATTGCTCCGCAAAGGCCTACTGGCAATCCACGGGAGATAATAGCATTATCCGGCAGATTGTCGCGGAGGCAGACGATGAGACTGCGGATAATCTTCGAAAATTGATGCAGGGGCAGACAGTTTCCTCCTATGTGGATACCTCTGTGATTTATCCTGAAATCAGGAGTAATCCCACAACGATCTACAGCTTTCTGCTTTCTGCCGGATATTTAAAAGTCGTAAAAAAGGACGAATTGCATGATGGAAATGCCATCTGCGATATCGCTATACCGAATCGGGAAATCTTCTATGTCTATGAAAAAGAGATCCTTTCTGCACTGACGAATGTGATTCCGCAGTCAACTGTTGTAGTGTGTTAAGAAACCAGACTGATCAGCGAAACGGAATAAAAAACACCACCTATAAAAAATTATTGAAAA
>CAVITM010000039.1:0-14304 GCA_963645455.1 Moraxellaceae bacterium
CCTCTAATGTATAAGGAGATAAAGAATAGATACCCGGAAGGTCCATGATCACAACATCCTTGTGACCTTTAAGCTTTCCTTCCTTTTTCTCAACCGTAACACCCGGCCAGTTTCCCACGAACTGGTTGGAGCCGGTCAGTGCATTGAATAATGTGGTCTTGCCGCAGTTTGGATTACCGGCAAGTGCAATCTTTACTGACATAATGTTGTCCTTTCCTAGCTGCTGTATTCCGGCAGCTATTTCTTGTAACTATCTTTACTTGTGTATGGCTATCTCTCGTTAGAATAAACTAACGTATCCGCAAAAAAATATGCGCTACTGCACTTCGATCATCTCAGCATCTGCCTTGCGAAGCGAGAGCTCATAGCCTCGAACAGTGACCTCAATGGGATCGCCAAGAGGTGCCACCTTGCGAACGTATACATCTACTCCCTTGGTGATACCCATGTCCATGATTCTTCTCTTGACTGCGCCTTCACCGTGCAGCTTGGCAACGGTAACGCGAGCGCCGACCTTTGCGTCCTTTAACGTACTCATATCGTCCTCCTCTTAGATTAAGATCTTGTTCGCCATATCCTTGCCAAGCGCGACCCGTGAGTCCTTGATGTTCACGATCATATTTCCGCCAACATCCGATACAACCGTCACCTCGCTGCCAACCACAAAGCCGAGCTTCTCCAGAAATCTTCTCGTGTCTTCTCTGCCGCCAACTCGCTTGATCGTATTTTCTTCTCCTTTTTTCGCCATTGTAAGGGGCATCATAGATCTCCTTTCTGTCTTGTATCATACTAATAAAAACACAAAACCCTTTATTCTGCCGTTAGTATATGCTGTTTTTGGTTAGATGTCAATAACTTTTTGTCGACTAAGCAAACAGAATTTAGCGGCTCCTAGTTTGTTTTTTTGTGAAAAATATGGTATGATTCCATATATTAATGCCGGGGCAGAAAATATTTTTCCCCCCATCCGTTATTTAATAGGAGGTTTTGATCCATGGGACTAGTAGTGAACGAATCGGCCGAGAATTATTTAGAGACCATCCTGATTCTGAGCAAGCGTCTGCCGGTCGTTCGATCTGTAGATATTGCCAATGAATTGAATTATAAGAAGTCCAGCGTCAGCATCGCTATGAAAAATCTGCGGGAAAAGGGACGCATCACCGTCACAGACGCAGGTTTTATCTATCTGACCGACGAAGGCAAACGGATCGCTGAGATGATCTATGAGCGGCACGAATTCTTATCCGCTTTTTTAGAAGGTCTCGGTGTGCCTGCAGACATTGCGGCTGAGGATGCATGTAAGATCGAGCATGTCATCAGCCAGGAGAGCTTTGAAGCCATGAAACGCAGTGTCAATCGTTAAACTTGCAGGGATCCAGCCATGCGAAAAAAAGAACGCGCGTTAGCGCTGATCGAAGCATTAAAAAAAGAATATCCGGATGCAGGCTGCACCCTTACTTATGATGAGGCCTGGAAGCTGCTGGTCAGCGTCCGGCTGGCGGCTCAGTGCACTGACGCCAGGGTCAATGTAGTCGTACAGGATCTGTTCGCCCGCTTCCCATCCATCGATGCCCTGGCGGATGCCCAGGTTTCAGAGATCGAAGGGATCATCCGTCCCTGCGGTCTCTCCAATTCCAAGGCACGGGACATCAGCGGCTGTATGAAGATGCTGCGGGATGATTTTGGCGGAGAGGTTCCGGCAGATTTTGACGCACTGCTTTCCCTGCCGGGTGTGGGACGAAAGAGCGCGAACCTGATCATGGGGGATGTGTTTGGCCGGCCTGCCATCGTCACGGATACCCATTGCATCCGTCTTGCAAACCGTATGGGACTGGTGGATGGCATCCGGGATCCGAAAAAAGTAGAATTTGCCCTGCGGCCCCTCATTCCACCCCAGGAGAGCAATGATTTCTGTCATCGGCTGGTGCTGCACGGACGGGCGGTCTGCACCGCACGGACAGCGCCTCACTGCGAGAACTGCTGCTGCGCCGGGATATGCCAAAAGAAAGGAATATAGAAACAGAAAAAAGGCATCCGATGAATTCGGATGCCTTAGCAGCGCTACCAGGGCTCGAACCTGGAAATGACGGAGTCAGAGTCCGTTGCCTTACCATTTGGCGATAGCGCTTCACAACGAGATTATTATATACATCTCGAAGTGGTTTGTCAACAAAAAAATTTATTTTTTTGCAAAATCCCCTGCAAACATAGGGGCAGTTCCAGCCCGTTTGCTTCCAGCAATGCCTGATCACGCAAAAGTTCCTTTGCCGGGCCGTCTGCTGCGATCTTTCCCTCTGACAACAAAATCACCCGCTGACAGGTCTCCAGGATCAGATCCAGATCATGGGAAGCGATAAGCTTCGTCTGGGGCAGATCGTTTAGGATATGGATCAGCTTTCGGCGGTTTTTGGGATCCAGGGCGACTGATGGCTCGTCCAGCAGAAGCATCTGGGGCTCCATGGATAAAATCGTTGCGATGGAGGCCAGTTTTTTTTCTCCGCCGGAGAGGGTATGAATGCGACGATCCTGCAGCTGGCTGATACCGGTGAGCTCCAGGGCGCGTTTTACACGGGCGTCAGTCTCTGCTCGGGAGATGCCGTAATTGCGGGGTGCAAAGGCCACATCCTCATAGACCGTAGACATAAAGAGCTGGCTGTCAGAATCCTGAAAAACGTAACCGAGTTTTGACCGAATCTGGGGCAGGTTCTTTTTTTCCACTGTCAGTGATCCGATGGAGATCATGCCCTCATAGTCCAGCCGCAGCCCTACCAAGAGCTTTAGCAGGGTGGATTTTCCTGCGCCGTTCGCGCCGATGAGTCCCACCGACTGGCCTTTCTGAACAAAAAAAGAGAGGCGCTCCAGTGTCCGGTTTCCATTTTCATAGGAAAAGGACAGCTCCTCTGCCTCTATCTCCCGCACATCCATCACTCCTCTCTGTCTTTCTTCATATATGTAAAATCACCGGTAAAGCCCCGCAGCAGCATGCTCTCATATACTGTCTCCGACCGGTCGATGCTGCGCAGCAGCAGGGAGCCGGCCAGCGAGCCCCATACCTTGATATGCACGCCCTTCTGGTGCGGCGCCCGCAGCGCATAGGCCTGAGTCATGCGGTTTGCTTCCTCCAGCAGGAGTGTCACGTAGCGCCCTGTCAGCAGCAGCTGTGTCACAAGAATCCGCGGCAGGTGCAAAAGCTGCAGACTGTAGCAGATCCCTTCCAGTGTGGTGGTGGCGATAAGCAGATAGGAAGCCAGCACTGCAAACATGCCTTTCAGCATCAGCGTCAGCATAGAGACCAGGCCGCCCCGGACAGAAAAATCTCCGAGGAAAACAATGGTCCGGTCAAGAAAGGGATTGGCCAGACCTACCATGCAGACAAGGGGCAGCACAATCCGCAGCCGCCTCAGACAGCTTCGAAGGGACAGCCTGGCCAGCAAAAATCCGACGATCAGATAGACCGCCATGGCCAGCACCCCCGCCAGCTCATATTTTGGAAAAGAGACTAGCACTACGATATAGCCAAGGGTCAGCAGCAGCTTCACCAGGGGATGCAGGCGGTTGATCCAGAGACCCCGCGCCGCCAGCGCCTCAAATGTATATATTTCATTGACCGCCCGTCCCATCCGATTCATAACCGCTGTCTGCTCCTAAAAAATATCGTTTTCACATGCGCTCATTGCTGTGCCGCTGTGGTAGTCTGCTCAATAGACCATTCCAGCCCGTCCGGTGCGCTGGATGCCACCCGGGAGAGTCCGCCGCCAATCAGCAGTGCCGCTGCCGAAAGCACCAGCAGGGTCTGGCGGAAAGAAAGTCTGGCGGTTTTTGACTGTCCTTTTTGGTCCAGCATCTGGGGTCTCGCCTCATAGAAAAATATGAGAATCGCCGCCGTGATCAGTCCCTCTGCCACACCGATGGCCAGATGGATGGGCTGCATCGCAGCCACAAACAGCGAAAAAGGAAGCTCGGTAATGCCGGAAGCCAGGGTCTCCAGCGTCACGCTAAAGGCTCCCAGCTGCAGGCTCACAACGCCGCCAAGCACACAGGCACATGCGATCCGTCGCTTTGAATAGCCTTTTTTTGTCATGGACTGCCAGATCAGTCCTCCGATAAAGCAGCCGTAAAAGGCCATATTCCACACATTGCAGCCCAGCGCTAAAATCCCGCCGTCCGCAAAAAACAGGCACTGAATCAGCAGCACACCAATCATGGTGAGAAATCCCCCATAGGGTCCCAGCAGTGCGGATAACAGCATGCCGCCGCACAGATGTCCGCTGGCGCCTGTCCCCGGAATTGAAAAATTGATCATCTGAGCCGCAAATACAAAGGCTCCCATAACACCCATGAGGGGCAGCTTCTTTGGATCGTTTTCCTGTGTCACTCTTTTTATTGAAATCGCTCCTACCACCGATGAACAGGCATACATGGTGCCTGCCACGGCCGGTGATACAAGGGCATCTGCCATATGCATAAAAAAATCCCTCCCTGGCTCAAAAGTTCGCTCTCAGTTTATCACAAACTGAAAACACTCCCAAGCCCCAGGGGGGGATGTTATTTACGCAAGTACCAGATTACTCTGACGTCTCGTCTGACCCGCTCTCGGTCTGATCCTCGTGATCAGGCGTGGTGTGGGAATCATTGGACTTCGTGTCATCCGACTTCTTCGGCTTTTCCTCTCTGCCGGTATCTCCCTCGATATCCATGGGATCCACCTCCGCTTTGTCGTGCACAGAGCATGTAGCCGAGCTTCGGTCGGTGGGCAGCAGATAGTCAGAGTCCTCCGTCCCGGCTGAGCCGCCTGTAATGTAGACGGTGCTTTGCAGCTGATCCTCGGGGCAGTACTCTCCTGCCAACTCGCCGGAGGCCGTACAGATCGTCACTGCCACATGGGTATCACAGGTCTCCGTCGGTTCTGTACCGGCGGCAAAATATTCCGTCGTAACCTGTGAGCCTCTGGGATCGCAGTCACAGAGCCCTGCCACCGCCAGCTTGCCGGATTTTTTGCAGATCTGTGCCGTGACGATTCCGTTCGGCTGCTCAAACCCTGTATCCTCCAATCCCTCATGAATCCGCTGCATGACTGCCTTCCAGATGAGCTTGGGATAGCTGGTGGTGCCGCTGGACTGAGGGGTATTATCGTCATAGCCGCCCCATACGACGCAGCTGTAATAGGGCGAAAAGCCTGCAAACAGAGCGTCACGGTTTTTCGTGGTGGTACCACTCTTGCCGGCAAGGGACATGCCCTCAAAATTACAGATTTTTCCGGTACCGGTGGTGATGACATCCTCCATGGCATTCGTCAGAAGCCAGGCCGTCGTCTCCTTCAGAACACTCTTGGTCTGAGCCGTATTGTCGATCAGCACATTGCCGTCATGATCTAAAATCTTGGTATAAAAACGGGGTTTCGTATAGGTACCTCCGTTGGCGATGGCAGCATAGGCGGCGGTGAGCTCCAGATTGGTCACACCGTTGGTCAGACCGCCCAGCGCCAGGGACTGGACACGGTCGCTGTCCGTCAAAGTCGTAAAACCGAAATCCTCCAGATAAGAATAGCCGGTGTCCACGCCGATGTCTGTGAGACATTTTACCGTCACCACATTGATGGAATAGGTGATGGCGGTGCGGAAACTCGTGAAGCCGCGATAGCGGTTGTCATAGTTGCGCAGGGAGGTGCCGTTGGCATAGCTGTAGGGTGCGTCATCCTCTACTGTCGCCAGCGTCATGCCTGCGGAGTCAAGAGCCGGGGCATAGGCTGCCAGCACCTTGAAGGTGGATCCGGGCTGACGGGTGGAATCTGTCGCACGGTTTAAGGTACGGTTCGCGGTCTTTTCGCCTCTGCCTCCCACGATGGCCTTGACCTCTCCGGTGCTCTGGTCAATCACCGTAAGGGCCGCCTGGGGCTGAAGGGTATAGCTGACGGACTCGCCGCCCTCGGGAATCGTATCCCCTTCTTCCATGAGCTCGGCCTTGTATGCCTCGATGGCAGCCGCAGCCGCCTCCTGGCTGGAATAGTTGATGGTATAGCCGGAATTGGACGACTGGTAATAGGCCAGCATGGTCTGCTCGTCGTAGTTGTCGATGGTACCGTCCGCCCGCTGAATGCTGAGCCGATAGCTAAAGGATACGCTGGGGCTGGTGGGATAGTTGTCTGAATTGTTGACCTCCTCGTCACAGATGGCCTGAATCTCAGGATCCTGGGTAGAATAGATGGTCAGCCCGCTGTTGTAAAGGGCACGGTATGCCTCTGCCTGGGTATAGCCCAGAACCGTCTGCAGATCCTCAATGACCTGATTGGTCAGCTCATCCACAAAATAAGAATTAATCTGGCTGTTCTCCTCGGTCTTTTGGATATTGACCTTTTTGATGCGCCTGTATACCTTGTCTGCCAGGGCCTCCTCCTTTTCCTCGGCGGTGATATAGCCCTGCTCCTCCATTTTATTTAATACTTCTTCCCGGCGCTCTGCGTTGGCCTCCGGGTGGCTGATGGGATTGAGTCCGGCCGGATTTTTTGTGATGCCCGCAATAACGGCGCACTCGGATAAAGTCAGTTCAGAGACATCCTTGTTGAAATAGCGCATGGCTGCCGCCTGCACCCCCAGGGAATTTTGTCCCAGATTGACCGTATTGAGATAATTTTCGAGAATCCAGTCCTTGTCATTGACCTTTTTCTCCAGTTCTACCGCCAGATACTGCTCCTGAAGCTTGCGCACCACCTTGGCGAAGCCGGTATCCGTCGTCCAGGATGTAAAAACATTATTTTTCAGCAGCTGCTGGGTGATAGTGGATGCACCCTGGGAAAAATTGCCGCCGGAGAGGATGCCCTTGACCCCGGCGCGGATGATACCCTTGATGTCGATGCCGTTATGCTCATAGAAGCGCTCGTCCTCGATGGCCACAAAGGCGTGCTGCAGATCCTCCGGGATCTCATCAATGGTGACGTAAACACGGTTGGCGCCGGAGGCCACCAGCGTCGCGGTGGTATTGCCCTCGGTGTCCAGCACCGTAGATAAATAGCCGGTAGGCGTCACGTCCAGCGCATCGATGTCCGGTGCGGAATCGATGATGCCTTTGTAGATGCCGAAGCCCAGAAATCCAACGCCCACTACCAGGGCAAAGGCTGCCACCAACAGCAGCTTATATCCATATACTTTGAACTTGCGTAAAACCTTGGGGGATTTGGCAGAGAGCTGTTTTTCCTGCTTTTTTACCCCGTCCCTTCCATAGTTCATGGTCGTCCTCCTTTGGTCACTGTCGACGCGCATTTCCATGTAAGGTCTCAAATACCTACAATCCACTGTAGTATAGCATCTTTCACGATGCTTGTAAACTTGCGGCAAAGATGCTATACTCGAGGCTATGGAAAACAAAGGCTACAAAGCCGTCTATCAGGGCGGCATCGGGGAAATTGAAGAGAAAAAATCTCGCTTTATCGCAGCCATCGAGCCGGTCTGCAGCGAGGAAGAGGCGATTGCCTTTTTTAACAGGAAAAAGAAGGAATTCTGGGACGCGAGACACAACTGCACGGCATTTACCATCGGTGCAGGCCATGAGCTGACCCGCTGCAGTGACGACGGAGAGCCCTCCGGAACGGCGGGACGGCCCATGTTGGATGTGCTGCTGCGGGAGGATATTCACAATGCGGCAGTAGTGGTGACCCGTTATTTTGGCGGCACGCTGCTGGGCACAGGGGGACTGGTGCGGGCCTATCAGGCCGCGGTACAGGAGGGGCTGAAAAACGCAGTGATCCTCACACGCACGCCGGGACGCAGACTGACGATTCATGCGGATTATACCCATCTAGGAAAAATACAATATCTGCTGGCCGAAGGGGACATCCCCGCCACGGATACCGAATACGGAGCAGATGTCTGCATCGACGCGGTGGTTCCGGCGAATGAGATCACGGCTCTGTGCGAGGCTCTCACCCAGGGCACCAACGGACAGGCGCTTCTCACCCCCGGCGATCCGGTGGAATATGCAGTATTGAACGGACAGGTGTTGTTTTTTTAAGAAAAAAAGTGCTATCGCATTGCGCGACAGCACTTTTTTATCGTTTCGTATCTGTTCAGAACCACCTGAACAGTTACATCGTTTCTTTTTATACCTCGAAAATCAGATCGCCATAGGAAGGCATGGGCCACAGATCCTTGTCTACTACCATCTCCAGACGGTCCACCGGTGCACGGAGCTCGTCCATGGCAGTCTTAACCACATCTCTGTAGTAAACAGCCTGCTCCTTGCCCTCGGCCATGACACTGCCTGATGCAGTCACTTCTGTCAGCTTGGCCAGTGCTGCCTTGACCTTTGCCAGCTCTCCAGATACCTCAGCCAGCAGCTGGCTCTGTACAGAAGGCTCTGCGCCTGCTGCCTTGACAGCATTGACAGACTCTGCCAGATCCGTCGCATACTTGATCACGGCGGGGATAATCTGCTTGCCGGCGATATCGATCATGGCCTTGGCCTCGATATTGATGGTCTTTGCATAGGTCTCATACTCGATCTCTACACGGGACTCAAGCTCTACCTTTGTAAATACGCCAAACTTCTCAAACAGTGCAACTGCCTTGTCTGTAGCGTATGCAGGGATCGCATCTACCATAGACTTGATGTTGGGCAGTCCGCGGCGCTGCGCTTCCTCAACCCACTCATCAGAATAACCGTTGCCGTTGAATACGATGCGCTGATGATCGGTAGCATATTTCTTGATCAGATCATGAACTGCGCTATCAAAATCGTCTGCTTTTTCCAGAATATCGCAAGCCTCTGCAAAAGCCTCTGCCACGATGGTGTTCAGCACTACGTTGGGCTGTGCGATAGATGCCTGAGAGCCTACCATACGGAACTCGAACTTGTTTCCTGTAAAAGCAAAGGGTGATGTACGGTTACGGTCGGTAGCATCACGCATGAAGTCCGGAAGGGTCTTGACACCGGTCTCTAACATCTCACCCTTTAAGCTGTGGGTAGCATTGCCGGTGCTGATGAGCTGTGTCAGCACATCCTCCAGCTGCTCTCCTAAGAAAATAGAAAGGATGGCAGGGGGTGCCTCGTTTGCTCCAAGTCTGTGATCATTTCCTACATCTGCAGCAGAAGCACGAAGCAGATCTGCATGCTCATCCACTGCCTTCAAAATACAGGTCAGAACCAGTAAAAACTGGATATTCTCGTGGGGTGTAGATCCGGGATCCAGCATATTGATACCATCGTCTGTGGTGATGGACCAGTTGTTGTGCTTACCGGAGCCGTTCACACCTGCAAAAGGCTTCTCATGCAGCAGACACTGCAGGCCATGACGTCCTGCCACCTTGCGCAGGGTCTCCATGATCAGCTGATTGTGATCGGTAGCCACGTTGCACTCGGCATAGATGGGTGCCAGCTCGTGCTGTGCCGGAGCTACCTCGTTGTGCTGGGTCTTGGCAGATACGCCCAGCTTCCACAGCTCCTTGTTCACATCCTTCATATAAGCGCCGATGCGCTCACGGATGGCTCCGAAATAATGATCATCCATCTCCTGACCCTTGGGAGGCATTGCGCCAAAAAGGGTACGTCCGGTAAAGATGAGATCCTTTCTCTTTAAATATTTTTCACGGTCTACGATGAAATACTCCTGCTCTGCTCCAACAGAAGGAGTTACCTTCTTGGAGGTTGTATTGCCGAATAAACGGAGCAGGCGAAGTGCCTGTGCGTTAATCGCCTCCATGGAACGAAGCAGCGGTGTCTTCTGATCCAGTGCCTCGCCTGTATAAGAGCAGAATGCGGTGGGAATACAAAGGGTGGCTCCTGCTGCATCATGGCGCACAAAAGCAGGTGATGTGCAGTCCCATGCGGTATAACCTCTCGCCTCGAAGGTGGCACGCAGGCCGCCGGAGGGGAAGGAGGAAGCATCCGGCTCGCCCTTGATGAGCTCCTTACCGGAGAAGCTCATGAGCACCTTGCCGTTGTCCATGGGAGCTGTAATAAAGGAATCGTGCTTTTCTGCTGTCACACCGGTCAGCGGCTGGAACCAGTGGGTATAATGGGTCGCGCCCTGCTCAATGGCCCATTCCTTCATCTCATGTGCAACAACATCCGCCGTGGCGAGATCCAGTTCCTGACCTCCCTCAATGACCTCTCTGAGTCTCTTGTAGGTCTTTTTCGGAAGACGCTCCTGCATTACTGCATCATTGAATACATTTTCACCAAAGATCTCTGATACGCTGAATTTTTCTGTCTCACTCATACGTTCATCCCTGCAACTTTCTCGCCAGCGCGGACGAAAAGCGTCGCTTTTCCTTTCGTTTTTTTATAAACCAGAAAGCGAACGGAAGTGTCCCCATCTCTGGAACACCCTCGTTCGCTTCTTCGCAAACTAAAATACTCCTATCTCTATCAAAAAGCAATAGTCAATTTTAGTTTTTTCGCAATTCCTAATTTTCTTAAGCCTTTCCAACAGATCCGAAAAGCTCCATCTTTTCCTTGACGGTGGCCTTGATGGCTTCGGTACCAGGTGCTAACAGCTTACGGGGATCAAAGCCCTTGCCCTCGAGATCCTTGCCTGCCTCGATATATTTACGTGTGGCATCTGCAAAGGACAGCTGGCACTCGGTATTGACGTTGATCTTGGATACGCCAAGGTCGATGGCTTTCTTGATCATGTCAGCCGGGATGCCGGTACCGCCGTGCAGTACGAGGGGCATGATGCCGGTCTTCTGCTGGATGGCATCCAGTGTCTCAAAGCTAAGTCCTGCCCAGTTTGCCGGATATTTGCCGTGGATGTTGCCGATGCCGGCTGCCAGCATATCTACACCAAGATCTGCAACTGCCTTGCACTCTGCGGGATCAGCGCACTCGCCCATGCCGATGACACCGTCTTCCTCGCCGCCGATGGAACCTACCTCAGCCTCGATGGACATACCCATAGCATGTGCTACATTGACAAGCTCGGTAGTCTTGGCGATGTTCTCCTCGATGGGATAATGAGAACCGTCAAACATGATGGATGTGAAGCCTGCCTTGATGCACTTGTAGCAGCCTTCGTAGGTGCCGTGATCTAAGTGCAGAGCAACGGGAACCGTGATACCCAGCTCCTCGTCCATAGCCTTTACCATAGCGGCAACGGTCTTGAAACCTGTCATATACTTGCCTGCGCCCTCGGATACACCAAGGATCACGGGAGAATTTAACTCCTGTGCGGTCAGCAGAACGGCCTTTGTCCACTCAAGGTTGTTGATATTGAACTGGCCTACTGCATAATGTCCGGCTTTTGCCTTCTCCAGCATCTCTTTTGCAGATACTAACATATGAATTCCTCCGTTTCTATTTGGATTGTACGTGTATCAAAACTTTTATAAATATAACACGAACCTTGGAAATTGTAAAGTTGTTGTCTATTTGTCCGGATTCTGTGTCTTCTGCTCGCCCTCCGGCACACGGATGGAAAGGGCGCGGTGCAAATTTTGTATCTGCACCTGGGTCTGATCGCCGCCAAACTCTCCGTCTAAGGTCCAGGGAACCGGCTGATAGCAAGAGATCTGCAGCTCCTTTGTCTTGAAGGTCAGGATCATATCGGAGTCGGGATGGATCTTGGTAAGGGCAGCGATGATCTCGTTCCGGTCTGCCATAGTGACTGGCTTTCGCACCAGCATGACCTCGAAGAGCCCATCGTTTAGCTCCACGTCGTCTCCGGTCATTCCCTTGAAGCCGCCCACTGAGAGGGAATTGGTGACCATGCCATAGATAAATTCATCCTCGATCCGTCCGCCCTCGTATTCGATTCGCATGCGGTAGCTGGGATGATTGCCGATGCTTTTGACACCTTCTAAAATATAAGCAGCATGTCCCAGCATGTTTTTCAGCTCCTGACTGGTCTGGTAGGACACCTCGGTAAAAAGTCCGAAGGCTGCCACATAGATGAAAGGCCTGTCTCCAAAAAGTCCCACATCACAGGGAAAATCGCATCCGCTGACTGCTACCTCTGCAGCCTGCACCATCCCCTTGGGAAGTCCCAGGGACGCAGCAAAATCATTGGTGCTGCCAGCAGGGATATAGCCCAGGGGCACCTTGGCGCCGCTTTTCATCAGTCCGGAGACGGTCTCATCCAGTGTTCCGTCTCCGCCGCAGCAGACGATGAGATTATAATCTGCTGCATTAGCAGCGGCCACTGTCATGGCATCACCTGCAGCCTGGGTGGGATGGACACTGATCGCGTAGCCCTTCTGGGTCATGACTTCTAAAATATCCGAAAGCTGGGTTTTTACCTTTCCGACGCCGGAATGGGGATTGTAGATAAACAGTAGTTTTTGATTACTCATAGGCTCTTTACCTCCCTAGCTTTTCTGCAAGCTGCGACAGCTTGCGCAGCCGATGGTTGACACCGGATTTGCCCACAGGCGGATCGCACAGTTCTCCCAGCTCCGCAAGGGAGCTGTCGGGATATTCAAGACGCAGCAGTGCGATCTCCCGCAGCTGCGGTGCCAGCTCGTCAAGTCCCATCCTGGCCTGGATAAAACGGATATCCTCCACCTGTCTGCAGGCAGCACCGACCACCTTGTTGATATTGGCGGTCTCACAGTTGACCACGCGGTTGACAGAGCCCCGCATCTCTTTTAAAATCCGCACATTTTCCAGATTCATCAGTGCCACATGTGCACCCATGAGTCCCAGAGCGTCTACGATCTGGGCGCCTTCTTTTAAATAGACGACCCGGTATTTTTTTCGTGTGACGGTTTTTACATCCAGTTCGAAGGAAAGAAAAAGCTCCCGCAAAAGCTCTGCCTGGGCGTCTGTCTGGCAGACGATCTCAAAATGGTAGGATTTTTGCGGATCGCTGATGGATCCGGATGCCAAAAACGCACCCCGCAAAAAAGCTCTTCTGCAGCAGTCTCTTTTCAGGAGCTCCTGTTTTTTGTGTCCGGCCAGCTGCGCTGCTGCCCAGTCTACAAGCTCCTCCTGGGTCACATCGCCCAGCAGCCGGCCGGCCAGTGCCTGGCGCTGTTCCTCTAAATGGGCGCGGTCCGGTGCGAAGGTCTCCAGCGCCACCAGCTGGGCCAGCTGGCAGTGCCCTTTATGGTCGTGATGTCTGCACAGCTCTGCCTTTACCTCACTTGAAAATGACATCGCTCTCTCCTGTTATTTGCCGCGATGGGCGTCTTTTTCGATATCCCGATGCTCGACGCGAAGGCCGTAATCTTCCTGATCGCCCAGATCCTCGAACAGTCCCTGAGCCACGGTGACGGAGCGGTGTTTGCCGCCGGTGCAGCCGATGGCGATGACGAGCTGGTTTTTGCCTTCTGCGACGTAGTTTGGTACTAAAAATGAGATCATGTCCTCCAGCTTTTCCATGAAGGCGTCGTACTGGCCGCCCTCTTTGACGAATTCCTGAATGTGGGGATCCAGTCCGGTGAGGGGCCGCAGGTTCTCGACATAGTAGGGATTGGGCAGAAAACGCACATCAAAGACCAGATCCGCGTCGGTAGGTATGCCGTATTTGAAGCCGAAGGAGAGCACGGTGATGTAGAGATTCTTATAGGTCTGGTTTTCGACGAATATTTTTTTGAGTTCGGCCTGGAGATCTCTGGTGAGCAGCTGGCTGGTATCGAGAATATAGTCAGCGCGCCGCTTGATGGGCTGCAATCGCTCACGCTCCCGTTCGATGGCCTGCTCGACTCTGCCGCCCTCTGCGAGGGGGTGGGTACGGCGGGTCTCCTTGTATCTCTTGATAATGACGGCGTCCTCGCTCTCTAAAAAGAGCATCTCGAAGCTTTTGCCCCGCTCCTGCAGACGGTCGAGCACAGCGGTGAGATCACCGATGTTCTGGCCGCTTCGGATGTCGACGTTGATGGCGACCTTGTCCAGCTCGGGGTCATTGTCGGCCAGGTCTGCGAAGCTCTCCACGAGGGAGATGGGCAGGTTGCCGACACAGTAGTAGCCCATGTCTTCGATCATTTTGAGTGCGGTACTTTTTCCTGAGCCGGACATGCCGGTTACGATCACACAGCGCATGTGGTGCCTCCTTTCGCGACTTGCGGTCATTTTGGTTTTTCTGAAGCCGAGGGGTGGTGGCTTCGCGGTAGTTCGTTGGATGCGGAAAATATACATGAAACCGATCGCAGCTCCCGCGAAGATTATCGAAGCTGCTGGCTCGGCGGCACCCCTCAGACTGCTCCGATTGCCCGGACGGCGTCGCGCTTTCTCTTCAACCTCGGCTCGATGTGTCCTTCGCTTCGCTCGCACACATAGCTCTCGGTCTCCAGTTATGACATGAGGTACGTCATCAATACGCTTGCGCTCGCCGGGCAAAAGTCGCAGCTGAGGGGATACCGCCGGCTCCGCAGC
>CAVITM010000040.1:0-14029 GCA_963645455.1 Moraxellaceae bacterium
TGTCAGGGAGATGCCAGCTGGGACGCCCTATACGACCCGCTATTTTAGCGTCCTGGTGAGTGATTCGGATGCCCAGACGGTAGACCTTACACATATTGCGTCCGTGGATGAAGAAGAGGCGCTTTCCTATGGAAAGGCCGTATCCGGATCCGGCAGGGAACACGGTTTTTATGAGACTTATCGCTATCGCTGCAAGGATACAGAAAGTGGGATACTGATTGTATTCATAGACTGCGAGTCGGATCTGGCAGTTTTCCGCTCTACGCTTTTGGCCAGTGTGCTGACCTCTGCCGCCGGCTATGGGGCAGTATTTTTGCTGGTTCTTCTTTTTTCACGGGTGGTGCTTCGCCCGGTGCAGTTAAGCTACGAAAAGCAAAAGCAGTTTATTACCGATGCCAGCCATGAGCTGAAGACGCCCCTGACCATCATTGATGCAAATGTAGAGATTCTGGAGATGGACCATGGGGAGAGCGAATGGACGAAAAGCATTCACAATCAGATCCACCGGCTCAGCGGCCTGACGAATCAGCTGGTGACGTTAGCCCGGATGGATGAGGAGGACGGATGCATCCAGCGGGAGGAATTTGATTTTTCCGAGGCGGTCTATGACGTGGCAGCAGGCTTTTCCTCCGTGGCTCAGACGAGACACCTGGCGCTGGATCTGCAGGTCGCAGAATCCCTGCATTACCGGGGACAGGAGAACAGGATTCGCCAGCTGGTCAATATTTTACTGGACAATGCCACCAAATATGCAGTTGAGGGCTCCCGGATCGAGGTGAAGCTTCAGAAAAAAGGACGCCAGCTGTCATTTTCCGTCAGCAATGAGGCATGCGGCCTCTCCCGGGGCGAACATCCGGAGCTGTTTGAGCGGTTTTACCGGGCAGATGCCTCCAGAAATTCCGCCACAGGAGGCTCCGGCATCGGACTGTCTGTGGCAGAGGCCATCGTAAAGGCTCACAAGGGCACGATCCGCGCCCTGAGCCCGGATGGCGCGCGCCTGCAGATGGTGGTGCTGCTTTAAGTGGAATATGTGCCGATTGCTCTTGTCAGGCGTTTTTGAGAATGTGCCGATCGCTCCTTGACGTTTGTCAAGACGGGACGTATAATGAAGTTTACGTGTAACAGCAGGAAGAACGAATGACATGGAGGAAAGCAAATGGCACTGAGTAAAAAGCCGGTAAACGGCATGAAGGATATTCTGCCGCAGGAGATGCAGATTCGTGACTATGTGCAGGGCGTGATCAAGGATACATACAAAAGCTTTGGTTTTACTGCGATTGAGACCCCCTGCATGGAGAATATCGCCAATCTCTCCAGCAAACAGGGCGGCGAGAATGAGAAGCTGATCTTCAAGATTTTAAAGCGCGGCGAAAAGCTGAAGCTGGCGGAGGCAAAGGAGGAAGCCGATGTGGTGGATTTTGGCATGCGCTATGATCTGACAGTTCCGCTGGCTCGCTTCTATGCTAATAATGCCAACGATCTGCCTTCTCCTTTTAAGGCACTTCAGATGGGCAATGTCTGGCGGGCGGACCGTCCCCAGAGAGGACGGTACCGGCAGTTTATGCAGTGCGATATTGATATATTGGGTGAGCCCACGAATCTGGCAGAGATTGAGCTGATTCTGGCTACCACCACTACCATCGGACGTATCGGTTTTAGCGATTTTGAGATCCATATCAATGAGCGCCGGATTTTAAAGGCTATGGCTTCTTACAGCGGATTCCCGGAGGATGCCTTCGATACCGTATGTATTATTCTGGATAAAATGGACAAGATCGGCAGAGATGGCGTGGCTGAGGAGCTTTTGAAGGAAGGCTTTGATGGGGCGGCCATTGAAAAATATTTAGGATTATTTGACGGTGTGGCAGCCGCAGAGGACGGGCTGAAATTTTTAGCAGATACACTGGAGGGATTTTTAGAGGAAGGTGTATATGAGAACCTGATGGAGATCATCTCAGCCGTGGAAGCAGCCAAGAGTGCCAAATTCAAGCTTGTATTTGATCCCACCCTGGTTCGTGGCATGGGCTATTATACCGGTACGATCTTTGAGATCGTCATGCCGCAGCTGGGTGCAGCCTGTGGCGGCGGCGGTCGTTATGATCACATGATCGGGCGCTTCACCGGCAATGATGTGCCGGCCTGTGGTTTTTCCATCGGCTTTGAGCGTATTGTGCTGCTGCTGTTAGAGAGCGGCTTTGAGATCCCGACGCAGCCGGTGAAAAAGGCTTATCTGATTGAGAAGGGCTATCCTACCGAAAAGCTGGTGGAGGTCATCGGCAAGGCTCAGGCAGAGCGTGCAGAGGGCAGGCAGATCTTGGTTGTCCGCATGAATAAAAATAAAAAGTTCCAGAAGGAAAAGCTCTCATCAGAGGGCTATACAGAGTTTGAGGAGTTTTTCAACAGATAGGGAGGAAACGTATGAGTGAATCAATGCAGGGTCTGCATCGAACCCACAGATGTACAGAAGTATCAGCTGCCAATATCGGCCAGACTGTGACTGTCATGGGATGGGTGCAGAAGCGTAGAAACCTGGGAAGTCTGATCTTTGCAGACTTAAGAGACCGAAGCGGGCTGCTTCAGATCGTCTTTGATGAGCCGTGTATCGGAACCGAGGGCTTTGAAAAGGCAGGAACCCTTCGCAGTGAGTTTGTCATCGCTGTGGTAGGTACGGTGCAGAAGCGTACCGCAGCGGTCAATGAGAACCTAAAGACCGGTGATATCGAGGTCGTAGCTAAGGAGCTTCGCATTTTATCCGAATCCGAGACGCCGCCTTTTCATATTGAAGAGAACAGCAAGACCAATGAGGAGACGAGACTGAAATACCGGTATCTGGATCTGCGCAGACCGGATATCCAGCGCAATCTGATGCTTCGCAGCCGTGTGCTCATGCTGATGCGCACCTTTATGGAAAAAGAAGGCTTTTTAGAGATCGAGACGCCGATTTTATGCAAATCCACCCCTGAGGGCGCCAGAGATTATCTCGTTCCTTCCCGCATTCATCCGGGACATTTTTATGCGCTGCCCCAGTCACCCCAGCTGTTCAAGCAGCTGTTGATGGCCAGCGGATATGACCGTTATTTCCAGATCGCAAAATGCTTCCGTGATGAGGATCTGCGTGCGGATCGTCAGCCGGAGTTTACACAGGCGGACATGGAGCTGTCTTTTGTGGATATCGATGATGTGTTAGATGTCAATGAGCGCCTGTTGCAGTATGTATTCAAGGAAGCCATCGGCGTGGATATCGCCCTTCCTCTGCCCCGGATGCCGTGGCAGGAGGCCATGGACCGCTTCGGCAGTGACAAGCCGGATACACGTTTTGGCATGGAGCTGTGCGACGTCTCAGACCTGGTAGCTGGCTGCGGCTTTGGCGTATTTACAGGAGCATTAGAGGCCGGTGGATCTGTCCGCGGCATCAATGTCAAGGGTCAGGGTGCCATGCCCAGAAAGAAGATCGACAAGCTGGTAGAATTTGCCAAGGGCTGTGGTGCCAAGGGACTGGCTTATCTGTGCATCGCCGAGGACGGCAGCTTCAAATCCTCCTTTGCAAAATTCATGACCGAGGAAGAACTGAATGCTCTTGTTGCAAAAATGGGCGGCGAGCCCGGAGATCTGCTGTTGTTTGCCGCAGATAAAAATAAAATCGTATGGAATGTATTGGGCGCCCTTCGCCTGCAGCTGGGCCAGGAGCTGGGCTTGATGGATCCGAATCAGTACAATTTCCTTTGGGTGACAGAGTTCCCGCTTCTGGAGTGGTCGGATGAGGAGAACCGCTACATGGCTATGCATCATCCCTTCACCATGCCCATGGAGCAGGATTGGGCCAACATTGATTCCGATCCGGGCAGCGTTCGGGCCAAGGCTTATGATATCGTTTTAAACGGCACGGAGCTGGGCGGCGGATCCGTACGTATCCACCAGAGTGATATTCAGGAAAAAATGTTTGAGGTGCTGGGCTTTACCAAGGAACGGGCACATGAGCAGTTTGGATTCCTGCTGGATGCCTTCTCTTATGGTGTGCCGCCTCATGCAGGACTGGCTTATGGCGTAGACCGTATGATCATGCATATGGTGCATGCAGATTCCATCCGTGATGTGATGGCTTTCCCCAAGGTCAAGGATGCTTCCGATCTCATGAGCGAGGCACCCGGTACGGTGGATGATGCACAGCTGAAAGAGCTTGGCATCGCTATTGTGACAGGAGAAGACGAATGAGCATGTGGACCGGTCTGATCATCCAGAGTATTGCTCTGGGTGTGGCTCTGGCCATGGATGCTTTTTCCGTATCCATGGCCAACGGCCTGAATGACCCGAATATGGAAAAAAAGAAGCTGTGCATTATTGCCGGTACCTTTGCTGGCTTTCAGTTTGCGATGCCTATGATCGGCTGGTTTTGTGTCACCACCATCAAGGAGCTGTTTTCAAAATTTGAGGTTTTTATTCCCTGGATCGCCTTGATTCTCCTGGTTCTCATCGGCGGCAAGATGCTGTTAGACGGAATCCGGGGCGATGACGGAGAGGAAGAAGTCAGCGGTGAGCTCAGCGGAAAGATGCTTTTTTTGCAGGGCGTAGCCACCTCTATCGATGCACTCTCCACCGGCTTTACCACGGCGGAATATCATGTTTTCGAGGCATTTGTATCCTCCCTGATCATTGCCATCGTGACCTTTTTCATTTGTGTGGCCGGCGTGAAGCTAGGCAAGCGTTTCGGTCTGCATCTGGCAGGACGGGCACAGATTTTAGGCGGCCTGATATTGATTTTGATCGGAATCAAGATTTGCTTTATCGGATAATTCTTAAAAAACTATAAAATCTATTTACAAACGGAAAGGATATGCTATGATTAGCATATCTTTTTTCGTATACAACCAATCACTGCCGTTCGGCAGAATTTTCCCAACAGTAGGACAACGACCTTTAGGAGGTATTCGATTGTCTGAAAAGAAAATCATCGGTTTGTTTGGCACAGGCCAGACAGACATCTGTCTTTATGTGGCTTCGATCCTGCAGAACATGGGACAAAAAGTATATGTGGCAGACAATTCCTATGAGCAGGCCATGCATTACTGCATTCCCCATCCGGAGGAGAAGCTGGCCACCATCACCTACCGGAAGATCGACTATGAGCGGATGGTTTCGCCCCAGAGCTTAGAGGAAAAATCCTATGATTATCTGATCGTGGATCTGGGTGTCTGGCCTCTGGAGGAGACCCTGCAGCTCTGCAGCGAGATCTATCTGGTGATGGACTGCTCTGTAGCGCTGGTGGAGCGTTATCGGGAGCTTATGAAGCGGTTGGCCATTCCCATGAATGTGATATTGCGTGATGTCTGTCCGGACGCAGTCAGCACAAAGCGGATTCTGTCCCTGCTCTGCGAGGAAAACTGCTTTTTGGTGGATACCTATGTGCTGCCATTAGCAGAGGAAGATGTGGCCGGCCGGCTGGGGATGCAGTATCAGGGATACCGCAATTTTCTGCAGCTGTCCCTTCCCTTCGAGAAAATGCTGGTGCGTATGTGCAGGCAGATGGCGGAATGTGAGATTTCCGTGATCTGGCGCAGCTTTCGCCATGCCCGAAAGGGGGAATGTGCATGAAGGTCGCTTTTTGGGGCGGCGCTCACAGGTGCGGAACTACCAGCAGCATGGCAGCTGCGGCCAGCTATGCGGCAAATCATATGGATCGCAGCAGCATCTGCGTACAGCCAAAGGGCGGCGGTACAGATCTGGAACTTTTTTTTCAGCCAGGGGAGGGACGATCGCTTTTCCGGGAGGAGAGCACCTACTATGCCCTGGAGGGCATGGATTATCTGATCTGGCAGGAGCAGCATCACAGACTGGATGAGGCGGTGATCCGTGAGACATTGGTTTCTCTGCCCGGCGGCAAGCTCAGTTATCTTCAGAGCGGAGCCCGGGAAAAGGCAGGACTTTATCCGGCAGAGACCGGGGATCTGCAAAGAAAGATTTTGCAGCAGTTAGAGAGCTGCACGGATGTGGTATTTATTGACCTTGGCACCCAGCGGGGCGGACTGGCCACCAGCATGATGGAGCTGGCCGACTGCCTGGTGGTGAATCTGTGCGGTTCAAAAAACGAGCTGGAGCAGATCTTTGAGCAGCCTTTTTCCCGGCAGAAAAATGCCATCTATCTGCTGTCGAATTATACGGATGATGAGATATACAACCGGGACAACCTGCAGCGGATCTATCGGATCGACAGACGCAGGATCTGCAATCTTTCTTCAAATGTCAGCTTTGCACATGCCTGCATGCACGGACGGGTGGATCGCTTTGTGCAGGGCGGCGGCCGGACCTACGGGATCAATCGAAACGGACATTTCTTTGGCCAGCTGCGGCATCTGACCAATCTGATCATGGAGGTGGGTGCAGGTGAGTGACATTGCGGTAGGAGGGGGCTCACCCTCCCTGGATGAGATGGTGCTGCGCATCAGTGAGCATGTGAACCGGATTCTTCGTGAAAATCTCTATGAGCTTCGCCTCACTGAGCATCAGCTGCACCGGCTGGAGCGGCAGAAAAAGGAGCTGCGGGAGCATCTGCTTCGCTGCGGCGTGGGGGATGCGTCGGCCAAGGCCTATGTGCTGGAATTCATGCAGGAGAGTCTGCTGAAGCTGTTTTCCCTAAATGAAAGTAACATTGACCGTACCTTTTATTTTCGGGAGAGTGCCAATACCAATCCGGAGTATCTGTTTGACCGGCTGCTCTATCTGTATAAAAAGGACTTTGGCCAGGAGGCCATGAACCGCCTCATTGAGGACAATGAGCTGCTGACAGGTCAGAGGCAGGCCATTACGGAGCAGCAGATTCTGGATGTCTATCGTGTGCGGGGCAGAAGACTGTCCTTTGTGGAAAAAATGGAGCTTTTGACCTGGAAGGTATACAGCGCCTACAAGGGGCTTGGCATCATCGATGAGCTGAGGGATATGTATATAGACGGCGTGTCTGGGGGTGTATCCGGCGGGGCCGGCGATCATCACAGCGCATGGATGTTTTATCGTGGACGCAGCATTCATCTGTCTTTTCTGGATTTTCAGACTGACCGGGAGCTGGAGCGGATCTGCCGCAATATCTGCCGTTTCGAACAGCCCGGGGAGCTTTCACGTTCCAGAGGATATCTCGTCCATGAGATGGCGGATCATTCCAGAGTGGTTGTGGCCAGACCGGATTTTGCGGAGAGCTGGATGTTTTTCGTGCGAAAGCTGGACTGCGGCGGCAAGAGAACCCTGGAAGAGCTGTTTGAACAGCCGGGAGCTGACATACTGATACAGCTGTTGCAGTGGCTGATGAAAGCCTGCGTAGTGGTGGGGATCACAGGCATGCAGGGCTGCGGCAAGACCACGCTTTTAATGGCATTGGTGGAGAGCATTCCGCCGGAGTATACCCTTCGCGTGCTGGAGCTGGCTTTTGAGCTGCATCTGCGCAGATGGTATCCGGAGCGAAATATCGTGACCTTCCGGGAGACTGCCTCTATCGATGGATGGGCAGGCTTGGAGCTTCAGAAAAAGACGGACGGCGCGGTCAGCATCATCGGTGAGGTGGCTTCGGCCCGAGTGGCAGCATGGATGGTGGAGAGCGGACAGGTGGGTTCTCTTTTTACCCTGTTTACCCATCATGCCAAAACGACCCGTGCCCTGATTCTCTCCCTGCGCAACAGTCTTCTTGGGGAAGGCAGTTTTTCCAATGAGCGTGTGGCGTTAGAGCAGGTGGTATCGGTGGTGAATTTCGATGTGCATCTGCATATGGATCGGGAGGGCAGACGGTATGTGGAGCGGATCACACAGATCGTAGACCGTCCGGATCTGCCTGGGGGCTATGAGCTCATCGATCTGATTGTCTATGAGAACGGTGCCTACAGGCAGCTGCACCGGCTGGATGAGGCAACGCGTCTTCGCATGGAGCGCTGGATGAGCGAGGAAGAGAGAAAGGAGTTTCGGGTTGCTTGTATATAATTGGATGCTGAATGGACTGCTGCTGCTTTTGTGGCTGATGGTATGCAAAAACCGGCGCATTTATCGGGAAAAAGAGCTGGAGCTTAAGGATCTGGAGCATTTTCTGGCGGAGCTTTCCCAGCAGTATGCCCGGGATGCAGACGTGCCGAGGGCTCTGGAGGAGAGCATTCCGGCGGCCGGCGCTGCTCTGCAGGAGGAACTGATCGGCTTTCAGGATGCATTGGTGGCAGATACGGGAGACGATGCCTTTTACAAGGAGCAAAAACAGAAAAATCCCTATATGCTGCTGCTCTTTTCTCTCTGCCATACGATCCGCCAGTACGGAGATCTGCAGGTGAACGGCGTATCCCTCTTTATCCACAACCTTCGCTATATCAAGGAGGAGCTGCGCATTGAGCTGCTTCGCAGACAGGAGGGACATTATGCCTTTCTGGGGTTGAGCGCCCTGGCTTTTCTGCCCTTTTTTATCTGTTTGCCGCTGCAGTGGTGGAGCCATTCCATCAGCGAATCCCTGGACCGTTTTTTCACCGGCGGCTATGGCTTTGTGACGCTGAGCGTCTGTTTTATGCTCACCGTGGTCTGCGCTCTTGGGGTGCAGGAGCTGCAAAATCCGTTGATGCCGGATGCCAGGGAACATACATTTGCGCAGTGGGTTCTTAGGATTCCACTGGTGCAAAGGCTTGTGGATCTGCAGATCGCAGCCCACTACAGCCGGTATCTGAAGAAAAATGAACAGCTCAAGCAGCTGCAGGGCTACGGAAATATTCGGGAATTTTTAGTAAAAAAGGTACTTTGTGCAGCTGGCCTGGGGCTGCTGGCGGCTCTGCTGGCCTTTGGCGCACAGCTTGTGCGGATGTATCAGGGCGGAGCCGGCGGGCAGCGTGGCATGGAGACCATCCTTTTGCTGGTGGCATCTGCCTGTCTGGGGTATTTTCTGCCGGATGCCCGGGTAGTGATCCTGCAGGCCCGGGTGGAATATCAGAAAATGGAGGAGACCCTTCGCTTTGAGACCCTGGTGCTGATCGTCATTCATTACAGTCAGGTTACGGTGGAGGAACTGCTGGGGCAGATGGAGCGTTTCTCCATCGTGTTTTCCAGAGCGCTGCAGCGGGCGGTGGATGATTTTTCCTTCCACAGGAGGGAGAGCCTGCAGCGTCTGGGGGAGGAACTGGGATACGAGCCAGCTAAAAAAATATCCGACGGGCTCATTGCCTGCGACGATCTGCCGCTGTCACAGGTATTTCATGATATTGAGGGCGAGCGGGCCTACAATATGGAAAGCTTCAAAAGAAAGGCACTGGATATGCAGCGGGAAAAGGCAGCCTTTGCGCGGATTCTGGCATTTTTGCCATTTATTTCTATTCTGATGCTGCGGCTGATCGTGCCCTTCGTGCTGGAGGGACTCTCCCAACTGAATCAATAACCCAACGGTTTTTTCAATGGGGAACTGAGTAGTTACAAAACAAAATAAAAAACTGAAAAAGGAGAATCATTATCAATGGAAAATAGCTTAAAGGGACTGATGCTCGCAGCGGGTATCATCATTACATGTATCATTATCAGCCTTGGATTCTATATTGCCAGAGAGGCCTCAGATACGGCCAGCAGCGGAACCGGTCAGATTCATCAGCTCCAGGCAGAGTTTTCTGATACTTCCAAGACCATGTATGAAAATACGGAGGTTTCCGGCAGCGAGGTGATCAATGTAATCCGCAAATTTGCAGATGAGATGATCGGTGTTCAGGTGCAGACCAAGAAGAGTTCCGTTTTTTACAATTACAACTTTAGCGAGAAGGACGGGAGTCTGGGATCCACCTCAAAGGCCGATGTGAAGCTGGCACAGGTGCCCACCAACACGGCCTACATTAATCCCACCGGCCGGTTTTTAGGTGTGGTGACACGGGATGCCAACGGCACCATCACGGGGCTGACCTTTGTGCAGCAGTAGGAGGTGTCATGGAGCATGTGAGCGAGGCATTGTATCAGGCTGCAGCGGTGGCAGTGTTTGTGCTGGCCTTTAGTCTGCTGCTGTTAGACGGGCGCGCAGTGGACGGTCTGATTGACTGTCTGTGTGAGATGAGAAATGCTGCGACCGGAAACGTGGAGGCATGCGTGGATGAATGATATCTTTGGAAGGGTATTTAGTATTTTTCTGGCAGTCATTGTGATGTTTGGCATGCCCCTGGTCTATATGCAGGAGCGTGCCAAGACCGCGGAGCAGCTGGATCTGCTGACACAGGTGACACATTTTGTAGACAGCACCTGCAATACCGGCTATGTGAGCCGGCGGATGATGCAGGAGTTTTATGCGTCTCTTTCCCAGGAATCCTCCACCTATGAGATCCAGATCGTACATGAACAGCCGGATTACGTCTATGATGAAGAACAGGATATATATACGCGCTGTGAGACCTTTCATGATGAGGAGGATATCTGGAACTGCGTGGAGGCCGGAGAGAATTATCTGTTTCAGAGAGGCGATTTTCTCTGTGTGAGTGTGGAACGGACCGCCGGCTTTTTGTTTTTCCCCGGTCAGGACCAGACGGTGAGCATCCGTTACGGAGGGACGGTGAAATATGAAGCTTTCTGACTATTGCATTCTCTTTGCCGGATTGTTTGTCTGTCTGTTTCTCGGACGGGACCTTCGAATCGCTTCCCTTCAGGAGCAGACCCTAAGCTCTCTTACCTATGAAAAAAGGATGGACCGGATCGCGGAGGATGCACTGATGGATGTGGTCTATACCCAGCTGGATGACGGAACGCTGGTCATATCCATGTCCGATCTGGAACAAAATTATGAGCGGCTGATTGAGCGGGGGTATGATCTGACGGATGAGGACTGTTCCCTTCGCGTGTGGGAGGCGCTGACCCTCTGGCAGTTTGGACAGTATCCTTACGCCTGGAGCGCCTCCCAGCTGGATGCATTCCGGGATCAGCTGCAGCAGCAGATGAATGAGGCAAAGCGGGCCAGAAGGGAGGCGTCCAGGCTTTCCCTGGAGTTTCCCTATATTTCCGGTGACGACTGGTATCAGATGCCTTGCGGTGCCCAGCTGTTTACCAGCTTTGATCCGAGAGAAGAGATGGGGGAGACCGATCGGGTGATCTTTAGTGCGGGTCGAATCGTCAAGCTCAAAAATTCCATTGTAGAAACAAGGAAGATATGATAAAATACTTGGAAAAGTTTTTTGGGAGGGCGATATGAGCCAATCAGATATCGGGCAGCTGCTGATTGTGGCATTGCTGCTGGCAATGTCCGCATTTTTCTCATCTGCGGAGACTGCTTTTACGACATCAAATAAAATATATATGCGGACACTGGCGCAGGAGGGAAATGCCCGGGCCGCAAAGGTGCTGCAGATTACGGAGAATTCCGGCAAGATGCTCAGTGCCATACTGATCGGAAACAATGTGGTCAATCTGAGTGCTTCATCCCTGGCGACGGCGCTGTCCATCCGGGTATTCGGAAGTATGGCCACCGGTATTACCACCGGTATTCTGACCTTGCTTATTCTGATCTTTGGAGAGATCTCCCCCAAGACCTTCGCGACGCTGCGGGCAGATAAGATTGCCCTTCGGTTCTGCTATATCATCTGGGCAATTATGACGATCCTGACTCCGGTGATTTTTATCGTCAGCCAGCTGTCGAAGCTGTTTCTCCGGCTGCTGGGAGTGCGCCCCGGTGAGGAGACCCGTGCCATGACCGAGGAAGAACTGCGTACGATTGTGGATGTAGGTCAGGAGAGCGGTGTCATTGAGGACAATGAGCGGAACATGATTCACAATCTTTTCGATTTCGGTGATGACCGTGCCAAGGAGGTTATGGTTCCCCGGATTGATATGTGCTTTATCGAGGCAGACAGCACCTATGAGCAGATGCTTACGATCTACCGGGACAGCTATTTCTCCAGACTTCCGGTCTATGAGGAGACCACAGACAATGTGATTGGTATTTTGAATATGAAGGATGTGCTGGCCTATGAAGGTGACCGGGACCGGTTTTCCATCCGTGCACTGATGCGGGAGCCTTTTTTTACCTATGAATACAAAAATACCTATGAGCTGTTCATGGAGATGAAGAGCAAAGCGGTGAATCTGGCCATCGTACTGGATGAGTATGGCGTGACGGCCGGACTCATTACCATGGAGGATCTGTTAGAGGAGATCGTGGGAGAGATCCGCGACGAATACGATGCAGATGAAAAGGCAGACTATGAAGTGATCACCGAAGGCAAGGAATACCGTGTGAGCGGCTCCATGAATTTAGAGGATTTCTGTGATCTGATCGGAATGTCCTATGAGTCAGAGGATTCTGATACATTGGGCGGCTTTTTATTAGAACTTTTTGAGCATTTCCCGGAGGTGGGCGAGAGCTGTGAGACGCCGGAGGGCGTGCGGTTTCTGGTTCAGTCCATGGATAAAAAGAGGATTGAGACTGTACTGGTGACGCTGCCGGATCCGCAGCCGGATGCAGGGAAAAAATAGAATGGGACAGGGTGAGATATGTTAGAGATTTTGATAGATACGCTGGTTGACAGCGTCAAGCTGCTCCCGTTTTTGTTTTTGACCTACCTGTGTATGGAGCTGCTGGAGCATCGTGCCGGAGAGCGTTTTTTGAACCGGGTTGCGGCAGTAGATCATGCAGGACCTTTTTTAGGCGCCCTGTTTGGTATCGTGCCCCAGTGTGGATTTTCCGCAGCCGCATCCAGTCTGTTTGCAGGGAGAGTGATCACCCTCGGTACGCTGCTGGCCATCTATTTATCCACATCGGATGAGATGCTTCCGATTCTGCTTTCCTCGGCGATTCCCATCACTTCCATTCTTCGGATTCTTGGGGTGAAGCTGGTGATCGCCATGATCAGCGGCTTTCTGGTGGAGCTTTGTCTGCACCGGCTGCTTCATCACGGACAGGAGCACATACATATCCACGAGGTCTGTGAGGAGGAGCACTGTCACTGCGAGGACGGCGTGGTTTTATCGGCATGCAAGCATACGATCCGTATTTTTATTTATATCCTGCTGCTTTCGCTTTTGCTGAACATACTGATCGCCCTGGTGGGCCAGGAGACCCTGGCAGGCGTGCTGTCCGATCAGCCCCTTTTGGGAGAACTGCTGGCAGCTCTGGTGGGATTGATCCCTAACTGTGCATCTTCCGTTGTCATCACCAGCCTCTATGTGGACGGGATGATCGGTGCCGGGATGATGATGGCAGGACTTCTGGCCAACGCCGGGGTGGGTCTGCTTGTATTATTCCGGTTGAATAAAAACCACCGGCAGAATCTGTGTATCGTCGGGCTGTTATATGTGCTGTCGGTATGCTGGGGAATTTTGATCCGGCTGAGCGGGATTACGTTTTAAAGGGAGTTTTGACATTGACAGAGCCTGACGGAAGGGTCAGGCTCTTTGCTGTGGATCTTATCCGAACATAGCGTCAGGCAGTGTCAACCACGGCGAAAAATTTAAGTCGCGGTTGACTTTTTTTATGGAAAACTGTAACATAGTTATGAAAATTGTATACAAAATACAGTAGATATACAAAATGGGAGCGACGCATATGGCAAATGTGATTCATTTAAAGGCATTGGCAAAGATCAATCTCGGTTTGGATGTGATCGGTGTCCGGGAGGATGGCTATCATCTGGTGCGCATGATTATGCAGGCTATTGAGCTGCATGATTGGGTGACTGTAAAAAAGACATCCCATACAGGCATTAGCCTGGAGACAAATCTGAATTTTCTGCCGACAGATCAGAGCAATATCGCCTATCAGGCGGCTCAGCTGCTGCTTCAGGATTATCCCCAGATTGGCGGTGTGGAGCTTTCCATTCACAAATGCATTCCCATCGCGGCAGGCATGGCAGGCGGCAGTACAGATGCAGCTGCTGTGTTATACGGGATGAATCGGATTTTTGAGCTGGGGATTCCCATGAAGCGTTTGATGGAATATGGTCTTCGAATCGGAGCGGATGTTCCCTTTTGCCTGCTTCGCGGTACGGCTCTGGCAGAGGGGATCGGAGAGGAACTTCATGCACTTCCCTGTATGCCGGACTGCTATCTGCTCATTGCCAAGCCTCCG
>CAVITM010000041.1:0-13899 GCA_963645455.1 Moraxellaceae bacterium
GAATGCTACCATTCCGCTCAAGATTCCCTGCACCCTTTTTGCTCCTTTCTCGTGTATGTTCTATACGGTGTATCAGAAAAATGTGTTCGTTTTGTTAAAAATCCAGTAAATCTTCGTCGATGTCCATCTGCTCCGCTACTTCTTTTTTGGTCAGAGGCCTGTCGTCGCCGCTGAATTTGCGGATCTGCTTATCAGACTCGGAGACGTACATCTTGGGTATGGCCTTGACATAATAATAGTATTCGTCGTCCTCGAACTGGACCCGCTCGGTGCGGGTATAATCCAGATTGAAGAAGAAAAACTGACAGACCAGGCCTACCAGGGCCGCCAGCAGCACGCCGAGGATCACGCCGGGCATGCGGGTGGTGAGCTTGAGCTGCAGGTCGCAGATGAGGCAGAGCACCAGCTGGAGCATACAGCCGGTGGAGATGGCGATGATCCATGCGTGGTCTACCGCCAGCCGCCGCAGGCCCCATACTACCAGGGCTGCCAGAGCCAGGATGGCCACCATGGCGATCATCTCCCGGTTGCCTAAAAACTGGTTCATGACCTCTCCGAATTTGGAAAGCAGGGAGTCGTCCCCGGTCATCTGGGAGATGGCAGAGGCATTGGCTTCGATGCCGGAGAGGAGATAATACATCACAGCGCCGCAGACCATGGAGAGGATGGATACGGGACTATCCGACAGCAGTCCGATGGCGATGGGCAGCACATAAGGAATGTGAAATACAAAGGCCAGTGGCATGAGCACGGCGTAGTAGCTTTTTTTCGGTAAAAAGCGAAAATACAGCAAAAACATGACGGTCATCACCATCAGGCAGGCGATGCAGGCCGCCAGGGACAGGGCGTACAGATGCAGTAAAATCAGCATGCCGGAAAATACTACGATCATGCCTGGGGGAAGCAGGGCGCATGAAAGTGCCAGCACCAGCAGGATGGTCATGCTGTCCAGTCTGGTCATGTAGCCGATGTTGGAGCGGATCACGGTAAAGGTGATGAATGCTAACAACGCCCGAAGTGCCGGGCGCAGGTAGACTTCATATTTGCCGCAAAAGCTTCGGATCCTTTCTTTTATCTCGAGTAATGTGGTCATGGTCATGATGATGTTCCTCCATCCCGCCTGAAGCTGGCATCCAGCCGCTTGAGATGGCGCTTGTACTGCTTCATCTCTTTTTTGGCGCGGGTATATTTGATCCGGGCGTAAGCCGCCACGCATACCAGATAGATCACCACAAAAAGGATGTAGCGCAGTATCACATCGGTGGCGAACCGGCGCAGATCCATGGTATGAATGTCGGCCATGAGCTGCTCCATGTGGCAGACGCCCCAGATGGCCAGCAGCAGGCCGTAGGTGACGGTGGCGCTGACAAAGGCCCGGAGAATGTGAATCCATACATAATCAGCACAAAAATATTTGACTACCGGGAAGCAGTCCCGACCTTCGTGGTCGTGAAATGCCTGCAGATGCACCATGTGGCGCACGCGCTCGGTTTGAATCATAGTAGCACCCCGTTTCCTTCTATTCTACTTCTCCACCGGTGCAGATGCATAATAAATATACGTCCCGGATGCCTGCTGCCCGTAGTGCCGTAGCGGCGGCGTCGGCCGTACTGCCGGTGGTATAGATGTCGTCAATAAGCAATACCCTGTTTAATTGTACTATTTTCCTGCTGGTTTGAAAAGCGTTTTTGAGATTATTTTTGCGCTGGGCGGGGTCTAAGGTGCGCTGTTTCTGGGTATACTCTACCCGGAGAAGCAGCCGGTCATCCAGGGGAATGCCGCTGAGACGGGAGATTTCCCGGGCCAGAAGCAGTGCCTGATTGTAGCCCCGCTCCCGCTGGCGGATGGGATGGAGAGGGACGGGCAGGATGGCCTCCGGAGCGATGCGGCGGATCCAGTCGGCGTGCATCCGGTAAGCCTCTCTGGCCAGTACCGGGGCATAATCCCTACGGTTGCTGTATTTGAGGCGGTGCATGGTGCCTACCAGCTCGCCCCGATAGACAAAGGCGGCCCGGCCCTGGGTAAAGGCATGGGAGCCTCTGGTGCAGTCCTCGCAGTACTCCCGATGGTCGCGGAGGGAGCCTAAGGGCTTGCCGCAGCGCATGCAGTAGGGGCTCTCCACCCGGGAGATTTTTTTTGCACAATCCCGGCAGATGGAGCCCACGCCATCGTCTGTGAGCATCTGCTCTCCCACCCCATCGCAGATGGGACAGACCGGCGGATAGAGGAGTTTTAGCAGGTGTCGGATCATTCCATTCTCCTTTCGCTTAAATGCTCTGCCAGGCCGCTGTAGCGTTTTTGCTCCCGGACATTTTCTACCATCTGTGCAAAGACCCGGTCGTCCCCCACGATGGTGACGCAGGAGCGGGCTCTGGTGACGGCGGTATAGAGAAGGTTGCGGTTCATGAGGGGCCTGGGGCCGGATAAGAGGGGCAGCACCACGGCGGGGTATTCACTGCCCTGGGATTTGTGGATGGTGATGGCGTAGGCCAGCTCCAGCTCGTCTGCGGAGGTAAAGGGATAATCCACCATGCGGCCTTCCTCGTACTCCACGCTGATGACCTGGGAAAAGGAGTCGATGACCCGGATGGTGCCCAGATCGCCGTTGAAGACGCCCAAGCCCCGCTCGATGGGGATGCCGTAGCGGCTGCGGATCTCCCACTCCAGCTTGTAATTATTTTTGATCTGCATGACCTTGTCTCCCTCCCGGAAAAGGCCGCCGGGCCGCTCCCGCTCTGCTTTGGCGGGGTCGGGGGGATTGAGGTAGCGCTGGAGCACGATGTTCAGATGCTCCACGCCGATGAGTCCTTTTCGCATGGGGGTGAGGACCTGGATGTCCCGGGGAGTGGCATGGACGTATTTGGGGAGCTTGTTGAGGACCAGCTCCAGGGTGACATTGATGATGCGGTCTGCGTCGTCCCTTTTTAAAAAGAAAAAGTCTTTGCTCTTGTTGTCCAGGGTCACAGCCTCGCCCCGGTTGATGCGGTGGGCGTTGACGATGATGTCGCTCTCTTTTGCCTGGCGGAAAATCTCCGTGAGCTCTACCACCGGCAGGCGGCGGGAGGCGATGATGTCCTTGAGGACACGGCCGGGGCCTACGCTGGGCAGCTGGTTCACATCTCCTACTAAAATGAGTCTGGTGCCGGGAGTGATGGCCCGGAGCAGGGCGTTCATGAGGGGCAGATCCACCATGGACATCTCGTCGATGATGACGGCGTCTGCCTCCAGGGGATTGGACTCGTCCCGGCCAAAGGAGGCTTCCGTGTCTGCCCCCAGCTCCAGCATGCGGTGGATGGTGCGGGCTTCGTAGCCGGTGGTCTCGCTCATGCGCTTGGCGGCCCGGCCGGTAGGGGCGGCCAGGAGAAAATCGATGCCTTCCAGGTCGAAATAGTGGATGATGGCGTTGATGGTGGTGGTTTTTCCGGTGCCGGGGCCTCCGGTGAGGACCAGGACGCCCTCTCTGGCTGCTGCCACCACTGCCTGCTTCTGGTGGTCTGCCAGAGACATCTGGGTGGTGTGTTCGATGCGGGCGATGCATTTTTCCACATGTTCTTCGGAGATATCCATGGAGACGTTGAGCTGCTGAAGGCGGAAGGCCACATTGACTTCCATATGGTAAAAGACAGAGGCGTAAATATGGACGTCGTCGTCGCCTTGTTCCTTGACGATGCGGCGCTGGATGAGAAGATCCATGAGATTTTTTTCGATGGCTTCGGGAGGAACGCCCAGCAATGCCCGGGCCCGCTGGCACAGCTGCTCCTGGGGCAGATAGGTATGGCCTTCGAGAGAGGCCTGCTGGAGGCAAAAGAGCAAGCCGCTGCGGATGCGAAAGTCGGAGTCGGAGCGGATGCCTACCTTGGCTGCGATCTCGTCTGCGGTGCGAAAGCCTACGCCGTCGATGTCGTCTGCCATGCGGTAGGGGTTTTTTTGTAAAATGCCGTAGAGCTCTTCGCCGTAGGCCTGGTAGATGCGGACGGCCAGGGCCAGGCTGATGCCGTACTGCTGCAAAAAGAGCATGGCGGAGCGGAGGGCTCGTTTTTCTTCTACCTGGACGCTGATCTCCTGGGCTTTTCGCTGGCTGATGCCTTTGATCTCGGCGAGACGCTCGGGCTCTTCCTCGATGATGCGGAAGGTATCGGCGCCGAAGCGGCGGACGATGCGGGCGGCCAGGGCAGCTCCCACGCCTTTGACGGCGCCGGAGCCTAAGTAGCGCTCGATGGACTGGGCATCTTCGGGGGCTTTTTCTATAAAATGGGCGGCCTTGAACTGTCTGCCGTAGCTGGGATGGTCGGTATATTCGCCGGAAAGCTCCAGATTCATGCCTTCGGTGACGCCTGCCAGCATGCCGACGCAGGTCAGGGAGGCGCCGTCTGTGACCAGCTCCAGGACGGTATAGCCGTTGTCGGCGTTTTTATATATGATGTGATCTACAAAGCCCTTGATGTGTTCCATTTGTGCTCCTAAAAATGAGGTTTGGGGGAGACTTTGTTCCCCTGGTATCAGAAAATGGGTGGGCTACTGCCCACCCACGTGTGTTTTGACTGCTCGATTAGTCGTCGTCGCGTTTGCCTGCTAAGAATTCGACGTATTTTCCGGTGCCGATGGCCACGCAGGTCATGGGATCGTCGGCTGTCATGGTATTGATGCCGGTCTTCTCTGAGATCAGCTCCTCTAAGCCTCGCAGCAGAGCGCCGCCTCCGGTGAGGACAATGCCCCGCTCTGCCACATCTGCCACCAGCTCGGGGGGAGTCTTCTCCAGCACGCTGTGGATGGCTTCTACGATGCGGTTGGTGGCCTCCCGCAGTGCCTCTTCGGTCTCTTCTGAGGATACGGTGACGGACTTGGGCAGGCCGGTGACTAAGTTACGGCCACGGACATCCATGGTAGCGACTTCAGGCAGCGGATAGCAGGTGCCGACCTGAATCTTGATATCTTCTGCGGTGCGCTCACCGATGAGAAGGTTGTGTTTTTTTCTCATATAACGGACGATGGCTTCATCGAAGTCGTCTCCGGCGATCTTGACGGAGGTGGATACAACAGAGCCGCCGAGAGAAATGACGGCGATATCTGCTGTGCCGCCGCCGATATCTACGATCATATTGCCGCAGGGGCGGGAAATGTCGATGCCGGCGCCGATGGCTGCTGCGATGGGCTCCTCGATGATCTCTACTTCTCTGGCGCCTGCCTGGAAGGTGGCATCCTCTACGGCTTTTTTCTCAACCTCTGTGACACCGCTGGGGACGCAGACGCTGACGCGGGGCTTGCGGAGGGTCCGCTTGCCGCTGGCTTTCTGGATGAAATACTGGATCATCTTTTCTGTGACGGTATAGTCGGAGATGACGCCCTGACGTAAGGGGCGCACTGCTACGATATTGCCGGGGGTACGTCCCAGCATGAGGCGTGCCTCCTCTCCGATGGCTTTGATCTTGTTGGTGTCGCGGTCGAAGGCGACGACTGAGGGCTCCTTTAATACGACGCCCTTTCCCTTAATATAAACGAGAATACTCGCTGTTCCCAAATCGATTCCGATATCTGTTCCTACCATTTTGAATTCTCCTTAGTGTATGCATACAAGTCATGGGGTTATTATACCCAATAAAAAATAATTTTCCAAGTAGTTTACGGATTTTTCAGATATTTGTCCAAGTATTGGCCGGTGTAGGAGGCTTTGACCGTGCAGATTTCCTCCGGCGTGCCTGTGGCGATGACTGTGCCGCCGCCGTCTCCCCCCTCGGGACCCATATCGATGATATAGTCCGCGGTCTTGATCACGTCCAGGTTGTGCTCGATGACGATGACGGTATTGCCGCCGTCGGAGAGCCGCCGCAAAATCTCCACCAGACGGTTCACATCCTCAAAATGCAGGCCGGTGGTGGGCTCATCTAATATGTAGATGGTGCGGCCGGTGCTGCGGCGGGAAAGCTCGGTGGCCAGCTTGATGCGCTGTGCCTCGCCGCCGGAGAGCTCGGTGGAGGGCTGTCCCAGGCGGATATAGCCCAGACCCACATCATAGAGGGTGCGGATCTTGTTATAAATGCCGGGGATGGGCTTGAAAAAGGGCAGTGCCTCTTCTACGGTCATGCACAGAACGTCGTAAATGGTTTTTCCTTTGTAGCGCACTTCCAGGGTCTCACGGTTGTAGCGTTTGCCGCCGCAGACCTCGCAGGGCACATACACATCGGGCAAAAAATGCATCTCGATCTTGATGAGTCCGTCTCCGGCGCAGGCCTCACAGCGGCCGCCTTTGACATTGAAGCTGAAGCGGCCTTTTTTATAGCCTCTGGCCTTGGCATCGGCGGTAGCCGCGAAGAGGTCCCGGATCATATCAAAGACGCCGGTATAGGTGGCGGGATTGGACCGGGGCGTGCGTCCGATGGGGGACTGATCGATGTCGATGACTTTATCCAGCTGTTCCAGACCCAGGATCTCATCATGGGCTCCGGGGATGGTACGGGCCCGGTTCAAATCTCTGGCCAGGGTCTTGTAGAGAATCTCGTTGGTGAGGGAGCTCTTGCCGGAGCCGGAGACACCGGTGACGCAGGTCATGATGCCCAGAGGGAAGGACACATCGATATTTTTCAGGTTATTCTCTCTGGCGCCTTTGACGGTGATCCAGCCGGTGGGCTGACGGCGCTCTGTGGGCACAGGAATCTTTTTTCTGCCGCTTAGATAGGCACCGGTGATGGAGTCTTTATTTTTCATGATCTGGGCTGGTGTGCCGCAGGCCACCACCTGTCCACCGTGTTCGCCGGCGCCGGGGCCGATATCCACAATATAATCTGCTGCCAGCATGGTGTCCTCGTCATGCTCCACCACGATGAGGGTATTGCCCAGGTCCCGCAAGTGCTTTAAGGTGTCGAGAAGCTTGCCGTTGTCCCGCTGGTGGAGGCCGATGCTGGGCTCGTCCAAAATATAGGCGACGCCTACCAGGCCGGAGCCGATCTGGGTGGCCAGGCGGATCCGCTGGGCTTCGCCGCCGGAGAGGGTGCCGGTAGCCCGGGACAGGGAGAGGTAGTCCAGTCCCACATCCATCAAAAACTGCACCCGGGCGCGGATCTCTTTGAGGATCTGATCGCCGATGAGATGCTGCTGGGCACTGAGGGAGAGGTCTGACAGATAGCTGCAGAGGGCTCCGATGGAGAGGGTGGTGATCTGGTAAATATTTTTGTCTGCCACGGTGACTGCCAGGGATTCCTGCTTGAGTCGCTGGCCTTTGCAGAGCTCGCAGGGGGTGATACGCATGAATTCCTCGTATTCCTGCTTCATGGTATCGGAATGGGTCTCCCGATAGCGGCGGTTGACATTTTTTATGAGTCCTTCAAATTGGACATCATAGATGCCTTCGCCCCGCTGGCCTTTGTAATAGACCTTGACCTGGCGATCTGCGCCGTAGACCAGCATATGGCGGATCTTTTCGGGCAGCTCACGGTAAGGGGTGTCCAGGTCGAAGCCGTATTCCTTGGACAGGGCCCGGAGGATGGCGTAGGTATAGCTTTTGGGGTCGGTGGAGGACTGCCAGCCCAGCACCTGGATGGCGCCTTCGGAGATGGAGAGGCGCTTGTCGGGGATCATGAGGTCCTCGTGGAATTCCATGCGGTATCCCAGGCCGAAGCACTGGGGGCAGGCACCGAAGGGATTGTTGAAGGAGAAGCTGCGGGGCTCGATCTCGTCGATGCTGATGCCGCAATCGGGGCAGGCGAAGCTCATGGAAAAGTTCATGGGCTCCTGGTCTGCGACGTCTACGATGAGCAGGCCGTCGGCCAGCTCGAGAACGTTTTCGATGGAGTCGGTGAGTCGTTTTTCGATGCCGGGTTTTACGACCAGGCGGTCGACGACGATCTCGATGCTGTGCTTGATATTTTTATCCAATGTGATCTCTTCGGTGAGCTCGTACATGCTGCCGTCTACGATGGCGCGGACGTAGCCGCTGCGGCGGGCCTGCTCCAGAAGCTTGGCGTGGGTGCCTTTACGGCCCCGGACGACGGGGGCGAGAAGCTGGATTTTGGTGCGCTCGGGCAGCTCGAGGATCTGGTCCACCATCTGATCGACGCTCTGTTTTTTGATCTCGCGGCCGCACTTGGGGCAATGGGGGATGCCGATGCGGGCGTAGAGCAGTCGGAAGTAGTCGTAGATCTCGGTGACGGTGCCGACGGTGGAGCGGGGGTTGCGGTTGGTGGATTTCTGGTCGATGGAGATGGCGGGGGAGAGTCCCTCGATTTTTTCTACGTTTGGTTTTTCCATCTGTCCTAAAAACTGTCTGGCGTAGGATGAGAGGGATTCCATGTATCGGCGCTGTCCCTCGGCGTAGATGGTGTCGAAGGCGAGGGAGGATTTGCCGGAGCCGCTGAGGCCGGTGAGCACGACGAATTCGTCCCGGGGGATGTCGAGATCGATGTGCTTGAGGTTGTGCTCGCTGGCGCCGCGGATCTTGATGTATTTGCGTTCTTTCATGGTGGGTGCCTTTCTTGATTTATGTTAGTGGCCTCTCGGGCGCTTATCATTCCGCGTCCTCCAGCATACGGCGCAGCTGGGCCATGTGGTCCCGGAGGTCGGCGGCGGCCTCGAAGTTGAGCTCTGCGGCGGCGGCTTTCATCTTTTTTTCTACGTCCTTGATGAGGTGCTGGAGTTCGTCCCGGTTCATGGATTCGGGATCCTTGGCGTAGATCTGCTCCTCTTTTGCCACCTTTTTGGAGATGGCGATGAGATCCCGGACGGATTTTTTGATGGTGGTGGGCGTAATGCCGTGCTCTTCGTTGTAGGCCTGCTGGATGCTGCGGCGGCGCTTGGTCTCTTCGATGGCGGCTCGCATGGAGTCCGTGATCTGATCCGCATACATGATGACATGGCCTTCGCTGTTTCGGGCTGCACGACCGATGGTCTGGATGAGGGAGGTCTCGGAACGGAGGAAGCCTTCCTTGTCCGCATCCAGGATCGCCACCAGAGTGATCTCGGGAATGTCCAATCCCTCACGGAGCAGGTTGATGCCTACCAGCACATCAAAGACATCGAGACGCAGATCGCGGATGATCTCGGCCCGCTCTAATGTATCGATATCCGAGTGGAGATATTTGACCCGGATGCCCACTTCTTTCATATAATCCGTCAGGTCTTCGGCCATGCGCTTGGTCAGGGTGGTGATGAGCACCTTATGACCGGCGGCAGTCTCCCGGTTTACCTCACCGATGAGATCATCGATCTGTCCCTCTACGGGGCGCACGGAAATGTCGGGATCCAGCAGTCCGGTGGGCCGAATGAGCTGCTGAGCCCGCAAAAGCTCATGCTGGGCTTCATATTCGCCGGGTGTGGCGGAAACGAAGAGCATCTGGTCGATCTTTTGTTCAAATTCCTCGAAGTTGAGGGGCCGGTTATCCAGGGCGGAAGGCAGGCGGAAGCCGTACTCCACCAGGGTGGTCTTGCGGGAGCGGTCTCCGGCATACATGCCCCGGACCTGAGGCAGGGTGATATGGGACTCATCCACGATGAGCAAAAATTCATCGTTGAAATAATTCATAAGGGTGAGGGGCGTGGCACCGGCCGGTGTGCCGGCGAGATGTCTGGAATAGTTCTCGATGCCGCTGCAAAAGCCGGTCTCCCGCAGCATCTCTATATCAAAATTGGTGCGCTCAGCGATACGCTGGGCCTCCAGGAGTTTGTCTTCGCTCTTGAAATACCGGACCCGCTCTGCCAGCTCTTTTTCAATGCTGTCGCAGGCGGCCAGAATTTTTTCCCTGGGTACCACATAATGGGAGGCCGGAAAGATGGCCACGTGCTCCAGTGTGGCCCGGACTTCTCCGGTGAGCACGTCGATCTCCGTGATCCGGTCGATCTCATCTCCGAAAAACTCCACGCGAATGGCCCGGTCACTGCTGTTGGCGGGGAAGATCTCGACGACATCGCCGTGGACACGGAAGGTACCGCGGTGAAAATCCATCTCGTTTCTCGTATACTGGATATCTACCAGGCCCCGCAGCACATCGTCCCGGTCGATCTCCATGCCGGGCCGCAGGGATACCATCATGGAAAAGAGATCCTCGGGGCTGCCCAGTCCGTAGATACAGGAGACGCTGGATACGACGATGACATCTTTTCGCTCGATGAGGGATGCCGTGGCAGAGAGACGCAGCTTGTCGATCTCCTCGTTGATGGCGGAATCCTTGGCGATGTAGGTGTCGGAAGAGGGCACATAGGCCTCCGGCTGGTAATAATCGTAGTAGGACACAAAATACTCTACGGCATTTTCGGGGAAAAATTCCTTGAATTCACCGTAGAGCTGGGCCGCCAGCGTCTTGTTGTGGGCGAGGATGAGGGTGGGTTTATTCAGTTTTTCTATGACATTGGCCATGGTGAATGTCTTGCCCGAGCCTGTGACGCCCAGCAGGGTCTGAAACTGATTGCCTGCGCGAAAGCCCTCCACCAGCGCCTCAATCGCCTGGGGCTGATCGCCGGTGGGCGCATAGGGGGCATGCAACCGAAACTCCATTCGTCTATCCTCCTTGTCAAAATTTTTATATCAAGTGCAGTGCATCAGTCATTGATGCTTCTAAGATTCGTGAAAACCTCTTCATGTGTATATCTTTTGTCATCGCATGCCGCATATTCATCTGCCTTGCTGAGCGCCTCTTCCACTCCATCGGTCAATTTCGCATATGCTTCCAGGCTAAGCACTACCATCGCTCCGTAACCATTTTTTGTCAAATATACCGGTTCACCACATGCAACTGCTTTTTCAACATCCGGAAACTTATTCCTCAAATCAGAAACTGGTCTAATCTGTATCATAAAAACCTCCTTGTATTTTATCTCAATTTTATCAAAATATTATCATCACCTGTAGTGTACTCCATAAACTCTATTTTTTCAATCAAAACCGGAATCGAATCACCATACGTGCCGTTATTTTACTCCAAAAAAAGAAAAAGCACAAGTGTTCGATTCACTCGTACTTTTCCTCTATCGGCTCCAGATCAGGCCTGTCTGCCGCAGCACTGCTTGTATTTTTTGCCGCTTCCGCAAGGGCAGGGATCGTTGGGATATACTTTTTTGACTTCGCGCTTTTTCGGTGCGGCAGCAAGAGAATCGTCCTTGTTGGTGCCGGTGACCTTGGCTACCTGCTCACGCTCTACCTTTTGTTCTACCTTGACATGGAAGAGCATGCGAAGCGTATCTTCTGTGATGGCTGCGGTCATGGCATCAAACATCTCAAAGCCGGCCAGCTTGTACTCAACCAGCGGATCTCTCTGTGCGAAGGACTGCAGTCCGATGCCCTGGCGGAGCTGATCCATATCGTCGATATGGGCCATCCACTTGCGGTCGATGGTCTTTAATAAAACGACACGCTCCAGCTCCCGCACTGCCTCGGGCTCGGGGAATTCTGCTTCCTTGAGCTCGTAGAGCTTCACTGCACGCTCCTTTAATGCGTGTTTTAATTCTTTTGTGTTCTTGTAGCCCTTGACTTCCTCGGCCGTCACAGGCTCCATGGGAATGACGGGGATCACGATCTGATTGAGCTCCACCACATTCCATTCTTCGCTGGGAAGATCGTCGGAGATGCAGGTATCTACTGCGTTCTCAACAAAATCAGTCATCATCTTGTAGATGGCGTCCCGCATGCTCTCGCCGTTTAATACGCGGGCACGCTCCTCGTAGATGATCTCACGCTGGTCGTTGTTGACCTGGTCGTAATCCAGCAGGTTCTTACGAATACCGAAGTTGTTGCTCTCGATCTTCATCTGTGCCTTTTCGATGGCATTGGTCAGCATCTTATGCTGGATCTCCTCGCCCTCGGGCACACCCAGTGCATTGAACATGCTCATGAGCTTTTCGGAGCCGAACAGGCGCATCAGATCGTCCTCAAGGGAGATGTAAAATTTGGATTCACCGGGATCGCCCTGACGTCCGGAACGACCACGCAGCTGATTGTCGATACGGCGTGACTCGTGGCGCTCGGTACCGATGATCTTGAGGCCGCCGGCAGCGACTGACTCGGGATCAAGCTTGATATCTGTACCACGGCCTGCCATGTTGGTGGCGATGGTCACGGTGCCATGCTCACCGGCGTGGGAAACGATCTCGGCCTCCATCTCATGGAACTTGGCATTCAGCACCTGGTGCTTGATGCCTTCTTTGTTCAGCATGCGGGAGAGCATCTCGGAGGTCTCGATGGTGATGGTACCCACCAAAACGGGCTGTCCCTTGGCATGGGAGGCTTTGATGTCCTCAACGACTGCATGGAATTTTTCTTTTTTTGTCTTGTATACGGCATCCTGATGATCGATTCGGATGACGGGCATATTGGTAGGGATCTCTACGACGTCCATACCGTAAATATCGCGGAACTCTTTTTCCTCGGTGAGGGCTGTACCGGTCATGCCGGACTTTTTCTCGAATTTGTTGAAAAAGTTCTGGAAGGTGATGGTGGCTAAGGTACGGCTCTCTCTCTTGACCTTGACATGCTCTTTGGCTTCGATGGCCTGATGGAGTCCGTCGGAATAACGGCGGCCGGGCATGATACGTCCGGTAAACTCATCGACGATGAGCACTTCGTCGTCTTTGACGACGTAATCTTTGTCGCGGAACATGAGGTTGTGGGCCCGCAGCGCGAGAATGATGTTGTGCTGGATCTCTAAGTTCTCGGCATCTGCCAGGTTGTCGATCTTGAAGAACTGCTCGACCTTGGCAACGCCCTGCTCGGTGAGGTTGATGACCTTGTCTTTTTCATTGACGATAAAGTCGCCGGTCTCTTCGATCTCCACACCCATGATGGCGTCCATTTTGTTGAATTCGCCGCTGGCTTCGCCGCGCTGCATCTGACCTGCTAAAATATCGCAGGCTTCGTACAGCCGGGTGGATTTGCCGCTCTGACCGGAGATGATCAATGGTGTACGGGCTTCATCGATCAATACGGAGTCGACCTCGTCGATGATGACATAATGCAGGCCGCGCTGTACGAGCTGCTCTTTGTAGATGACCATGTTGTCTCTCAGATAATCGAAGCCCAGCTCGTTGTTGGTGACATAAGTGATGTCGCAATTGTACATCTCTCTGCGCTCGTCGTTGTCCATGCTGTTGAGGACGCAGCCGACCTTGAGACCTAAAAATTCGTGAATCTGTCCCATCTCGTCGGCATCACGCTTGGCCAGGTAATCATTGACGGTGACGATGCAGACGCCCTTGCCCTCTAAGGCATTGAGGTAAGCGGGAAGTGTGGCTACGAGGGTTTTTCCTTCACCGGTACGCATCTCTGCGATACGGCCCTGATGGAGGATGATACCGCCGATGAGCTGTACGCGGTAATGCTCCATGCCCAGTACTCTGACTGCGGCCTCACGAACGACTGCATAGGCTTCTACCAGCAGATCGTCCAGTGTCTCGCCGTTAGCCAAACGCTCCTTGAACTCTTTGGTTTTATCGGCGAGCTGTTCGTCGCTGAGTTCTTTCATCTGCGGCCGCAGTGCGTCGATCTTGTCCACCAGGGGCATGATGCGCTTGATCTCCCGCTCGCTGTGGGTTCCAAACATTTTTTCTATGAGATTCATGTTCTACTCCTATCTATATGCGGTAAACGGTGGTTTACCAAATTCTCTGCTATCTTTGGTTTTGCACATTAGCTGTTATATTTTACCACGACTGCTATGTTTTCACAAGTGGGTGAGCTGTGAACCTTTTGTAAAACTTTTATGAACCGGGCGGCGCTTGCGTTGCGGTCCGGCAGGTGGTAGAATATGCGGAAAAAGGTGGCTACGGTAGGTTCCAATGAAACCGTCCGTAGCTCCCGCGAGGTTTATCAAGACTGCTGGCTCGGCGGTACCTCACAGCTGCTCAGGTTGCCCAGGCGGCGTCTCGCTGTCTCTTCAACCTCGGCTCGATGTTGCCATGCATCCGTGGCGAACTGCCAGTGGC
>CAVITM010000042.1:0-13808 GCA_963645455.1 Moraxellaceae bacterium
AAATCCACGTCGATTTTCACTTTCGTATCGGGTTTTCGGTTGCTCAAGAGGCACACCGTCTCAACATGTACTGTTTGCCCGAACTGATCTACCGGACGGACACGCTTCAGCTCGTAGCCTCCATCCACCAGAATGCGCAGGTCCCGGGCCAGGGTGGCCGGGTCGCAGCTGACATAAACGATCCGGGCGGGCTGCATGCGAAGCATGGTATCCAGACAGGCAGGATCGCAGCCCTTGCGGGGCGGATCCACCACGATCACGTCCGGATGGCGCATGGCGGCCTCCGGCTGATCTTCATAAAAGGCCGGCAGCACTTCCTCTGCCTTTCCCACAAAAAACCGGGCATTTTCGATGCCATTTCGCGCGGCATTCTCCCTGGCATCCTCGATGGCCTCAGGGATCACCTCCACACCGTAGACCTGCCCCGCTTTTTTCGCTAGAAACAGTGAGATCGTTCCGATCCCGCAGTAGAGATCCCAGACACTTTCCGTACCGGTGAGGCCTGCATATTCCAGCGCCAGTGAGTACAACTTCTCCGTCTGCACCGGGTTGACCTGATAGAAGGACTGGGGTGAGATCCGGAAAGTAACCGCCTGATGGGTCTGTGTGAATCGGTCATCCCTGCAATCACACAGATGAATCGTATCTGTGATATACGGTTCGCCCCAGATACAGGTTGTCTCATTGCCAAGAATCACATTCGTATTTTCGAGGTTGCAGTTGATGGAGATGCTTTTCATATGGGGGATCTGGGTCAGCCGCCGGATAAGTGCCTCCTGATGGGGGAGATGTTTTCCGTTGATCACCAGAGCCACCATGAGCTCCTTTGAGGAAAAACCGTATCGAATCAACACATGTCGGATCAGTCCTTTTCCGTTGGTCTCATCATACGCCGGGACGTGCTCTGTGCCCATATAATCCAGGACCGCATCCAGAACGCTTCGGTTTTGTTCTACACCCAGCAGACAATCCTCCGTCTCAATCAGACTGTGGGTACGCGCCGCATAAAAACCTGCCATGGGTCGGCCATCCCGATCGCATCCGATGGGAAACTGTGCCTTATTGCGATAACGGAATGGCACTTCCATCCCCACAATGGGTTCCATGATATGGTCAATAAAGTCCGCCGCGAAGCCACCCAGCCGGATGAGATCGCCGCGGACCTTGTTTTGTTTAAATTGAAGCTGCGCTTCGTAATTCATCGCCTGCAGCTGACAGCCGCCGCAGCGCCTGTGCTGGGGACAGGGAGGCTGGACGCGCAGATCGGAGGGCTGAAGCAGCTGCTCCAATCTGGCATAGCCATAGGTCTTTTTCAGCTTTAGAACCCGGGCCGTGATCCTATCTCCAATCACCGCATCCTTCACAAAAAAAGTCAGTCCGTCCGCCCTGCCGATGCCCTCGCCGTTTACGCCCATATCTGTAATCGCAAGGGTAATAATATCATTTTTTTGCATGATCTTCTCCACTACTGGTTCTCCGAATATTTGAATCAAGCAGCCGATTGAAGCCCTGCCAGTCCGTATTGCCTTCCGGCACCTTGGCGAACAGCTCCTTCATGGTCTCCATCTTCGCATCGATGTTGTCTGCAAAATGCAGCGCCATAGCCTCTGCCAGCGCCGGCTTTTTGGGAGATCCGTATTCAAACTCTCCGTGATGCGCCAGGATGCAGTGCTTCAGTTCATTAGCCAGCTTCTGGGGAAAGCCGTCGATCAGACGAATCCGCATGCCCACAAGCTCCATTCCCATGGCGATATGTCCTAACAGCTGCCCCTCATCCGTATAATCATTTGCCGGAAATACTGACAGCTCCTCCAGCTTTCCAATATCGTGAACCATGGCTGCCGTAATGAGCAGATCCCGATTCAGCAGCGGATAATGCTGGGCAAAAAAATCGCACAGCTGGGTGACACTGAGGGTATGCTCCAGCAGTCCGCCTACAAAGCCGTGATGGACACTTTTTGCAGCAGAGTGAAATTTGAAGCGTTTTTCAAAATCCGCATCCTCTAAAAACAGTCCTGCTGCCAGCTGCTTTAGATAAGGATTCGTCAGGCTGTTCACATAAGCAGTCAGCTTCCTATACATCTCATCCACATCATACTGGCTGACCGGCAGGTAATCCTTCGGATCGTATTCACCCTCGGATGCACGCCGCAGGCGTTTGATATTCAGCTGCAGCGTTCCCTGGAAGCTGGTGACATCTCCCATGATGCTCACGTAATCCAACGCATCAAAATCCTCGATCCCCTGGGACGAAGGATCCCAGATCTTGGCATCCAGCGTGCCAGTCCGATCCTGCAGTGTCAGTGACTCATAGGGCTTTCCCGCCTTTGTCATAAAAGTCTGCTTTTGTTTGCATAAGTATATTTCATTGATACGTTCTCCCTCATGCAACTCTCCAATAAAAAACATGTTTTTTTCTCCTTATTCTAGTACTCCAACGCTCACATTGCTCTCTAATGTGACATAATCCTCTGCATCCTGTCGCTGGTAGGTGATATGGATCACCTGCTCTTGTGAAAGCGTCCGCACAAATTTTTCATACTCCTCTGCCGACGTGATCGTCACGCTATCGACCTGAGTGATCACATCGCCGCTCTGAAAGCCTGCTTCCATGGCAGGCGAATCCAACGCCACCTCCCGGACATAGACGCCTCTGGGCATCTGATAGGTCTCAGCAATCTCATCCGTCACCGTACTGATCCGCATGCCAAGATAAGGCACCGGCTTGTCATTGGATAACAGCTCGATGACACCTTTTAATTCCGAGATGGATACAGCCGCCAGCGTCGTCTGCTCCTTTTGCATGTTATAATCCTGTAAAATAAAACCGATGATCTCTCCGTCTGTGTTGATCAGTGCACCGCCCGCATCCGCACTGCCCACTATATCCGTCGTAAATACAGTATAATTGTAGTCCATCGTGGAGATACTGTTGCGGTTGGATGTGATATTGCCGGTCAGAATCGAATGAATCGTTCCGGTAGGGCTGCCCACCGCCAGTACCATCTGTCCCTGGGTGACACCCACCGAGGTTCCCAGGGTAGCGACTGCGATCTGACCCAGCGTACTATCCGAGATCTTTTCTTTTTCAACCCGAAGAACCGCAATCCCCGTATTGCCATCATATTGCTGCAGCTTCGCATTAACTGTCGTATCATCTGCAAAAGTCACCCGGATGGAAGTCGCTCCCTGAATCGTCTTTTTCTCCGTCAAAATCAGCAGATATTCGTTTGTGTCCGCAATGATCACACCGGAACCGATATTATTGCTTTCATAGGGTGTATTGAACAGATCCGTATCATTTTTCACATTGGTGACAGAAACGATAAACCGGTCTGCCTCACGTCCCACCGCATACATTTTATTCTGCAGCGCCTGATACTCGGATAAATCCATGGAAGCTGGTTTTTCGATGATCACCGTCTCCGGCTCATCATCCGCTGCAGAATCCGCCCCTTCCTCCGACTGAGTCTCATCACCGGTCTCGTCCTGCTGCGGCTCCTCAAAGGAGATCTGGGTCTGCTCCTCCGGCGAAAAATACTGCTCAAACCGCGGTTTTAGCAGCACAAAGGTCAGACAGGCCAGCGCGCCAAAGACAACCGCCAGCACCACCGTCTCCACCACATGCATCACCACACGTTTCCGGTTGATGGGCTTTTCCTTCCGTGTTTCCTTGATAAACTGAAAATCATCTGCCATAAAATCACTCCTCTGCGTCTTCCACAAACGGCAGTGTGAAAATAAATTCTGTGCCCACACCTTCTGTGCTGATCACATTGATATTTTCGCCGTGTGCCTGAATGATCTCCTTTACGATTGCCAGTCCGATACCCGTACCCTTCTTATCTTTTCCCCGGGACAGATCGCTCTTGTAAAAACGCTCCCAGATCTTGCCGATGGCGTCCTTTGGAATGCCGATGCCGCTGTCCTTCACCGATACGAATACCTTTTCATTTTTGATATGTGTCTCTATTTTGATGGCCGAATCATGGTGACTGAATTTAATGGCATTATCTGTCAGGTTGTAGATAATCTGCTGGATTTTGGAACGATCCGCATGGACAAGCAGTTGGTCCCCCATCAGAACCAGATCCAGCACGATGCGCTTTCCTTCACAGACGCCCTCGAAGGTGGCTGCCGTCTGTCGGATCACCTCATTAATGTCAAAATCAGTCCGATCCAGAATGGTCTTTCCATGTCCTCCGTACTGATTCAGCTCGATAAGTCCGCTGGTGAGCTTGGTCAGACGGTCTGTCTCTGTGAGAATAATGTTGAAATATTTCTCCTGCAGCTCCACAGGGATCGTACCATCCTGCATGGCTTCCACATAGCCCCGGATGGATGTGAGGGGCGACCGGAAATCATGGGAAATATTTGACACAAATTTGCGCTGATCATCCTCCAGCGTATTCAACTCGTTGGCCATATAATTGAAGGCGGCTGCCAGAAAACCCAGCTCGTCCTCACTGCCTACCTGCATCGTGTCCAGGTAATTGCCCTCCATATATTTGCGTGCCACACGGTTCATTCGGTAAATCCTGCCATAGGTCCGCCAAAAATAAACCGCTACAAATCCAAGGCTCAGGATCAGCAGCGCGATCAGCGCCGCATAGGACAGATTTAAGAAATGATCTGCATCACGGTAAATCTGCTCCACCGGTTTGTGAATCATCACATAACCCCGCACCTGATAGTCCACGGTAATGGGCGCAAACACCGTCAGCATCTGCTCCTTGAAGCAGTCATAAAAGGTACCTACCTGATAATAGCTGGAGCCGAAATCGGAGATTCTGAAATCCTCAATCTCACGATTTTCATCCTCCTCATCCTCTCCGATCAGTATGATGCCCTTTCGGTCAATGACCCAGATCTCACTGTCCGTATATTCGCCCAGCACCTGCAGCTGGGTCTCCAGTTCCTCCTGGGTCAGTCGGTTTTGGTAATAATCCAGTGCGTAATTGCCGGTGATGGCCAATGCCTCCTTGTACAGATTCGTGGCTTCCACGCTCTGTGCCTTCTGCTGGAACATCCATTCCACAAAAGTCGCCACACCGAGAAAGCCCACAACGGCAAAGAGCAGAATCCCCATCAGCAGCCGGATTCCAAGATTTTTTCTCATATTGCATCCTTTACTTCAAACTTGTAGCCGATGCCCCATACAGTGGAAATACCCCAGCCCTCGTGATCCTTGATCTTTTCCCGCAGCCGCTTGACATGCACATCCACCGTCCGCGTATCGCCGATATATTCGTAGCCCCAGATATGATCCAACAGCTGCTCTCTCGTAAATACCTGATTGGGCGAGGATGCCAGAAAATAAAGAAGCTCCAGCTCCTTTGGCGGCATGTCGATATTTTCTCCCATATAAACAACGGAATAATTGGATAAATTGACCTCCAGATCCGCATAACTGACCACCTTTAATGGTGCGCTGGCAGGTGTCTGGGGCTTCTGCGGCTGATAGCGGCGCAGCACCGCCTTGACCCGTGCCACCATCTCCTTTGAATCGAAGGGCTTCATGATATAGTCATCTGCCCCCAGCTCAAGACCCAGCACCTTGTCAAAAACCTCTCCCTTTGCAGAGAGCATGATGATGGGTGTATTATCCTTGGTCCGGATCTCACGGCATACCTGATAACCATCGATGCCCGGAAGCATCAGGTCTAGCAGCACCAGATTGGGATTATAGGTCCGGTATACCTGCAATGCCTCCTCACCGTCATTGACGATCTTTGTATCAAAGCATTCCTTTGTCAAATACAGCGAAATCAGCTCCGCAATATTGTTGTCATCATCTACGATCAAAATCTTTTGTTTTGTTGCCATAATCTCTCTCCCATTATTGAAGCTCAACGATGGTCACACCGGCGTCTCCCTCTCCAAACTCTGCCAGATGATAGCCGGACACATAGCTCAGATGCTTCAAATGTGCATGAACAGCGTTCCGAAGGGCGCCTGTGCCCTTTCCATGGACGATCCGCACGGAGGGCATGTGCGCCAGAATTGCATCGTCGAGATATTTATCCAGCTTTGCGATGGCTTCATCCACCGTCAGGCCGATGAGCATAAGCTCCCCGGACATGGTGGCTGACTTTGACATACGAATACTGCCTGTGCCGGTCTTTTCGTAGCGTTTTTTCGCAGCTTTTACATCTGCATTCTCATCGATAAGAATCAAATCCTTCACATTGACCTGTGAACGCAGGATTCCCATCTGTACAAACAGGTTGCCCTTTGCGTCCGGCAGGGTATGCACCGTTCCGCTCAGATTCATGCTCAGCACCCGCACCTTATCTCCGATCCGAAGCTTCTTCGGTGCCTGATGATTGGTGGTCTGCTGGGGCTTCTTTTTCTTCGATGCCTGCTCCTGATGTTTGCCGATCTGCTCACGCAGTGCCGTACGCTCACGCTCCATCTCCTTCATGTCAGGAGCGCCGGCACCATATTTCTGGAAATTGCGGATGGTGGCATCTGCCAGATCCTTGGCCTCCTTCAGGATGGCAGCGGCCTGCTCATTTGCCTCACGAATGATCCGATCCCGACTCTCATCCAACTTCTCTGCTTTTCTTGACAGCTGCTGATTCAGATTTTTGTTCTGGGATTTGTACTGCTCGATCTGTGCCCGCTCTTTTTCAATGGTCACACGGCTGCTCTCCAGATCTGCGATCAGATCCTCAAAGCTTTGCTGCTCCGATGTGATACGCACCTTTGCGTCATCAATGAGATAAGTGGGCAGCCCCAGCTTGCCGGAGATGGCAAATGCATTACTTTTTCCGGGAATACCGATCAGCAACCGGTAAGTCGGGCTAAGTGTCTCAACATCAAACTCGCAGCAGGCATTCTCCACGCCCTCGGTGGTGAGGGCATAGACCTTGATCTCGCTGTAATGTGTAGTCGCCATAGTATGAACACCGCGGCGGTGCAGATCATCCAGAATCGCAATAGCCAACGCCGCGCCCTCCGTCGGGTCGGTTCCGGCACACAGCTCATCAAACAGCACCAGGCAGTGCTCATCCACATGATCCAAAATGCGGATAATATTGGTCATATGAGAAGAAAAAGTAGATAAATTCTGCTCGATGCTCTGCTCATCGCCAATATCTGCAAACACATCTGAAAAAATCGCCAGCTCGGAACGATCGTTGGCCGGAATATGAAGTCCCGCCTGCCCCATCAGGGTAAATAATCCCACGGTCTTCAGTGAGACGGTCTTGCCGCCGGTATTGGGTCCGGTCACGATCAAAAGATCAAAATCCTCTCCCAGACGGATGTCGATGGGCACCACACGCTTCGGATCCAGAAGTGGATGCCGGCCCCGGCGGATATGAATCCTGCCCTCTGTATTGAAAATCGGCGCCACACCGTTATAATCCTTTGCCAGCTCTGCCTTTGCAAATATAAAATCCAGCTCCACCAGCACCCGGTAATCCGACTCCAGTGTCACCGTATGCTCAGCCACCGCATTGGACAGCTCTGCTAAAATCGCCTCGATCTCCTCACTTTCCTCAATCAGAAGCGTCTTTAATTCATTATTTAAATTCACCACCGATAAGGGCTCAATAAAAACCGTGGAACCGGTGGAGGACTGATCATGCACCATGCCGGGAATCTGTGACTTATACTCTGCCTTGACCGGCAGGCAATACCGATCTCCACGCATGGTGACAACTGCATCCTGCAGGCAGCTTCTGGTGCTCTCCTGGGCCATCAGTTTATTCAGCTGGGCATGGACACGGTCATTCATGCCGCGGATGCTTTTTCGGATGCTTCGAAGCTTGACGCTGGCATCGTCTGCGATCTCATCCTCGGAAATGATGCATCTTCTGATCTCATCCTGTAAGGAATTCAGCGGCTCCAATGCCGCAAACATAGCATCTAAGCTATCTCTTTTTTCATCCTCGGATTTGCCCCGGGCAAAATTTTTCATGCGCTTTGCCGTCTCTAGCAGGGAAACGACCCGAAGCAGCTCCATGGCAGACAGGGATGCCCCCAGTCGAAGCCGCTGAAGTGATCCGTTCACGTCGCTGATCCCGGATAGGGATACACTGCCGTTTTTTAAAATACGCCGCAGCGCATCCGCAGTAAAGGTCTGGGCCTCCTGAATCTGCGCCGGATCTGTCATAGGCACCAACCCACGGCACCTCTTTTTCGCCTCTTCGCTGTATGCGTGTGCTTCTAATTTTTCAATGATTTTATTGTACTCTAAGGTTTGGAAAACTTTTTCATTCATAGTCATCAGTATAGCATAAATAAATATAGATTGGTAAAAAAAATGCCCGGGACAAGCAGTTGTCTCGGACATTTTTGAATTCCTTTTTATACGAGCTCGATCACTACGGTCATAGCGCCATCACCCTTGCGCTCGCCGATCTTTACGATACGAGTGTAGCCACCCTTGCGATCTGCATACTTCGGTGCGATCTCATCAAAAAGCTTTGCAGGAAGATCTACCTTCTTGGTATTTCTCTTGCGTCCAGCCAGTGCGGTGGGAACCTCAGTTACCGGATAAAGGATCTGCAGCATCTGACGACGTGCATGGAGACGTGAAGGAAGATCCTTCTTGATGGTCTTGTCAACTTCATCATATACGGTTACTTTCTTGCCGTCTACGACTTCCTTGACACGCTTGCCATCAGCATCCTTGCGGGCTACCTTTGCCTTTACGGTCACTTCCTCGAAATTATCCTTTTCCTTTACTGCTAAGGCGATGAGCTTCTCGGTCCACTTACGGATCTCCTTTGCTCTAGCCTCAGTGGTAACGATCTTGCCGTTATAAATCAGCTGTGTTACCTGATTTCTCAGTAATGCTTTTCTCTGGGAAGAAGTCTTTCCCAGCTTTCTGTACTTTGCCATTGTATTTTCCTCCATGTGTGGTACATCTGCCTGCGCTCTTTGGACTTATCAGACAAATGCCGGCATATGCCACTATTCTTCTGTTGAATTAAGCTGAAGGCCTAACTCCTTTAACTTTGCCAAAACCTCTTCTAAGGACTTGCGTCCAAGGTTGCGCACCTTCATCATATCCTCGGGTGTGCGGTTGGTCAGCTCCTCTACCGTATTGATACCGGCACGCTTCAGACAATTGTAGGAACGAACGGACAGCTCCAGCTCGTCGATATTCATCTCCAAAACCTTGGCCTGTGCATTGTCTTCCTTCTCGATCATGACCTCTGCCTTCTGTGCATTCTCAGACAGATCAATGAAGAGATTCAAATGCTCGCTGAGCACCTTTGCGGCCAGGGAAATGGCCTCATCGGGCTCTAAGGTACCATTGGTATACACATCCAGTGTCAGCTTGTCGTAGTCAGTGATCTGGCCGACACGGGTATTCTCGATGGAGAGGTTCACACGCTCTACCGGTGTGTAGATGGAATCCACACTGATCATGCCGATGGGCTGATCCTCGCTCTTGTTCTTGTCTGAGCTGACATAGCCGCGGCCATTGGTGATGGTGAGTTCAATATACAGTCTTGAGTCCGGACCACCGTTCAGATGGGCGATCTCAAGTTCCGGATTCATGATCTCAATATCGGAATCTGCCTGGATATCTGATGCTGTCACAACACCCTCGCCCTCGAACTCAATATAAGCAACCTTGGGCTCGTTTGTGGTGCTGGAATTCTTGATGGCCAGGTTCTTGATGTTCATGATGATCTCAGTCACATCCTCCTTGACTCCGGGGATGGAGCTGAACTCATGCAGCACACCGTCGATCTTGATCTGGCTGACTGCTGCACCCGGCAGAGAAGAAAGCATGATTCTTCTCAAAGAATTGCCAAGCGTCGTACCGTAGCCTCGCTCTAAGGGCTCTACAACAAATCTGCCGTATTTTTTGTCTTCGGAAATCTCTGCTATTTCAATCTTCGGTTTTTCAAATTCGAACACTGCAAAGCTCCTCCTTTTATTGATTACTTAGAGTATAACTCGACGATAAGCATCTCATCTACCGGTACATCGATCATCTCTCGTGTCGGTAATTCTTTTACGGTTCCCTGTAAATTCTCTGAATCTACGTCTAACCACTCGGGAACTAATCTGCCGTTGGTAGTCTCCTTGATATCCTTAAATCTCTGGATGTTCTTGCTCTTCTCACGGATCTCGATGGTATCGCCAGCCTTTACGAGATAGGAGGGAATATTCACCTGCTTGCCGTTGACTAATACAAACTTGTGATCTACGATCTGACGAGCCTCTCTTCTGGTTCTAGCGAAACCAAGACGGAATACTACATTGTCCAGACGAGACTCTAACATAGTCATCAGGTTCGTACCGGTCATGCCCTTCATACGGTCAGCTCTCTCATAATAATTATGGAAGGGCTTCTCCAGTACGCCATAGATGAACTTTGCTTTCTGCTTCTCGCGAAGCTGCAGTCCATACTCAGACATCTTGCGGTTGGAACGAACTAAATTACGTTTTGACTTTTTATCATATCCTAAATAACTCGGCTCAAGGCCAAGGGATCTGCATCTTTTCAGAACAGGTACTTTATTAACTGCCATCTTAATAATACCTCCTAATTAAACTCTTCTGCGTTTGGGTGGACGACATCCGTTATGAGGTACCGGAGTTACGTCTGTGATTGATGTAACATCCAGACCGCATGCTGAAAGTGCACGGATCGCTGCCTCACGACCTGAGCCGGGGCCTTTTACGAATACATCAACTGTCTTTAAACCATGTACCAGAGCAGCCTTGGTAGCTGTCTCTGCTGCCATCTGTGCAGCATAGGGAGTAGATTTCTTTGAACCTCTAAATCCAAGACCACCGGCACTCGCCCATGATAATGCATTTCCTTCTGTATCTGTAAGAGTTACGATTGTGTTATTGAAGGATGACTGAATGTGTGCCTGTCCGCGTTCAACGTTTTTCTTTACGCGCTTTTTTGTTACTTTTTTTGCAACTTTTTTCGCCATGCTAAACTAACCTACTTTCTTCAAATATATATTACTTCTTCTTGTTTGCTACAGTTCTCTTCGGTCCCTTACGCGTACGGGCATTGGTCTTTGTCTTCTGACCACGTACAGGCAGACCCTTTCTATGACGGATTCCACGATAGCATCCGATTTCCTGTAATCTCTTGATATTCAGAGCGATCTCTCTGCGAAGATCACCTTCTACTGTCATCGTCTCGTCGATCACAGCACTGATGGCCTTTACTTCATCGTCTGTTAAGTCTCTGCAGCGAGTATCCGGATTCACATTTGCCTGGGCCAAAATCTTGGTCGCACTTACTCTTCCGATTCCATAGATGTAAGTCAATCCGATCTCTACACGTTTTTCTCTTGGTAAATCTACACCTGCGATACGAGCCATGTGTATTGACACCTCCGTTTAATTTTTCGTAAATATCTGTCACCTGCTCCGTTTTCATACAGCTCCGGTCACCCGGCCTGAAATGTGTGTATGCCCCCAAAGCGTGACAACCTATGATTCTGATTTCATACATGCGTTCGAAGCGCTCTCGCTCGGTATGTAGGAAAGCTGCTCCCAGCCGCATAGCTGTTTATTATGAATCAGCGAACTTAAGATAATCATCCGCTGACAGCCGCCATAATTAGTGCTTCAACTAAGAAGCGTCGGTAATTAACCCTGTCTCTGCTTATGTTTAGGATTTTCACAGATAATACGGATACTACCTTTTCTCTTGATTACTTTACACTTCTCACAGATAGGTTTAACTGATGATCTGACTTTCATCTCAAATCCTCCTTTCCTAAACGCCTATGTTTGCTTGCTACGGGCGCAATTTTAGCACAAAAAAAGACTAAAACAGACGCGTCCGACTAGCATTATAGCATGGACGCGCCTGTAAATCAACTTCTTTTTTAAATTATTGCAACTATTTATCTCGCCAGATAATTCTGCCCTTGGTGAGATCGTAGGGTGACATCTCGATGGTCACCTTATCACCGGGTAAAATACGAATAAAATTCATCCGGAGCTTGCCGCTGATGGTGGCAAGGATCTGATGGCCATTTTCCAGCTCTACCTTAAAAAATGCGTTGGGCAGCTTCTCTACAACGACGCCCTCTACTTCGATCACATCTGCTTTTGACATATTGATTCTCCTTTAATCACTGATTGCCTGCGTATCATAGGGATTCCTCTACAAGAGAGAGGATCTCCGGTTCGTCTTCGGTTACGAGCACGGTATTTTCATAATGAGCGGACAAGGATCCATCGCTGGTCACCACGGTCCAGCCGTCCGGTTTCCAGTCCACGGCATATCCGCCTTCATTGATCATGGGCTCAATGGCCAGAGTCATGCCGGGCTTTAATTTCATGCCCCGTCTGAGCATCCGGTAATTGGGGATCTCCGGATCCTCATGCATCTGGCGCCCGATTCCGTGTCCGCACAGATCACGGACAATGCCGTATCCATAGGGACGAATGTAGGCGTCGATGGCTCGACCGATATCATAGAGGTGATTGCCCGCCCGGGCCATCCGCGCGCCTTGGAAAAAGGCCTCCTTCGTGCGCTGGATGAGCAGGCTGGCTTCCTCAGAGATCGGCCCGATGCCAACCGTTCTGGCAGCATCCGACTGGTAACCCTTATAAATCAGTCCCATATCCAGGCTCACGATGTCACCTTCTTTGATAATCCGATATTTACTGGGAATGCCATGTACCACCTCGTCATTGACGGATACACAGACACTGGCCGGAAAACCCTCGTAGTTTAAAAAGGAAGGGATGCAGCCGTAGCTTCGGATCAGTTCCTCTGTGATCCGGTCAATATCCCAGGTACTCATGCCGGCCTTCAGCTGCGCAGCTACCTCATTGTGTACCTTGCCCAGAATCTGTCCGGCGATACGCATCAGCTCTATGCCTTCTGCATTTTTGATAGTCACTGACATAGCTTAGGCTCCTAAAATATCCACGATGGCGGCAAATACATCCTCCATGGGACGTGTTCCGTCTACTGATTTTAAGATGCCCTGCTTCTTATAATAATCGATCAGCGGCTGCGTCTGCTCATGATAAACCCCCAGACGCTTCTGTACGGTCTCCGGCTTGTCGTCCTCACGCAGCACCAGATCGCTGCCACAGTGATCACATTTTCCTTCGGTCTTCGGCGGCAGGGAAACCACATGATAGGTTGCGCCGCAATCTAAGCAGGCACGTCTGCCGGACATACGGTTGACGATGTTCTCATCCGGTACGTCCACATCAATGGCAAAATCCATATGCTGACCGATTTTTGTAAGAGCTGCATCCAGTGCCTCAGCCTGGGGAATGGTACGTGGAAATCCATCCAGTACAAAACCGTTCTTGCAGTCATCCTGGCTGATACGATCCATCACCAAGTCGCAGGTCAGCTCATCGGGAACCAGCAGTCCCTGATCCATATAACCCTTTGCTTTCTTTCCAAGCTCCGTTCCGTTTTTAATATTTGCACGGAAAATATCTCCGGTGGAAATATGCGGAATGGAATATTTGCCGGCGATCTGCTTTGCCTGGGTACCCTTGCCGGCACCAGGTGCGCCTAACATAATGATCTTCATCGAAAAATTCTCCTTTTTTTCTGTTAAACCACCTATGGAGATACACCTAGGCGTATCTCCATAAAGTTTTTATCCTTGCCTGCGAAAGGCTCTCATTTAGTTGCTTAAGAATCCCTTATAGTGACGAACCAGCATCTGTGACTCAATCTGCTTGATTGTCTCCACAACAACACCAACGATAATGATGATGGATGTTCCTGCGAAGGATACTGATGCATTGAATACACCGTTGAAGAAAATCGGAATAAATGCACAGATGGATAAACCGATCGCACCGATAAAGATGATGTAGCCTAAAAT
>CAVITM010000043.1:0-5491 GCA_963645455.1 Moraxellaceae bacterium
GCCATTTATTACTCTGGAAAAAACAGCTCATATTCTGGGACTGCTTGCCGAAAATATGAACTGTTTTCCAGACTATGATAAAGATACAGAAGACATTCTGGCTCTCACCGCAATGATCGGATATGTGCAAAAAAATTATCAAAATAAGATTTTGCTGAAAGATATTTCCTCTTCCGGAAATTGCTGCAAGACCAAGTGTACTTCCCTTTTTCAGAAATATTTAAATACTTCCCCTATGATCTATCTGAACCGTTATCGTTTAGACAAGTCTGTATTTCTCCTTAGAAATACCTCCATGTCTGTCACGGAAATAGCATATGCCTGCGGCTTTTCAAACAACAGTTATTTCTGTGAGCTTTTTCATAAATATTATAATGCAACGCCGGGGAAGTTTCGCAGCAGTAATCGTATATGCGGTAGTCTCGACGAAGATGTACCAGATTGTAAATAATAAATTTATTAAAAGCAAGAAACTCAAAAAATCCCCCACCTTTACGAAAACGTAGAGATAGGGGGATTTTTCGATTGGGTTTGGTTTACGCCTAACAATTACATGTATAAGTACCACTTTTTGCCTGCGGAATCGTTGTTCCGTCCGGAAGGATCACCGTGGCATCCACGCCCTCCGGAATCGTCACTGTAAGCGAAAATTCTCCCTTTTCATGGGTCCAGGAAGAGGCGATTTTTCCGGCTATGCTCTCATATTCTGCCTTGGCCCAGGTGAGACTGCCTCCCGGATACGGGCGGATCTGGATCTTCTGAAAGCCCGGTGCCAGCGGCCGGATCCCGGCGCAGCGGGAGAAAAGCCAGCTGATGGCGGCGCCCGGAGAGTAATGGTTCAGGGAGAGAGACTTCAATACTCCATCCCGGCTGGCGTCCCAGCCCTCCCACACGGTGGTGGCTCCCTGCTTCACCTCGTAGAGCCATCCCGGACATTCTTCATTTTCCAGCATGCGGTAGGCACTCTCCGTGTATCCGTTGTCGGTTAGGACATTTAAGATCTGATACGTTGTCAGGAATCCTGTTCCTATCCGGTACTGGTTGCTGACCACCTGCTCATTCAAACGTGCCGCCACTTCCTCACGCTCAGCCTCCGGCACCAGTCCCATGTACAGTGGCCGCACATATTTACACTGCCGTCTGCTCCTGACAGTTCCGGTTGGAAGAAAATACATCTCATAAGCGATTTTGATGTGCTCCGACAGCCTTCGGTAATGCTTTGCGTCTTCTTCCTCACCCAGCGCTCCTGCCATCTGGCTGAGAAGAAAAGCGCTGTAGTAAAACCATGCGGTGGCCACCTCATAATCCGGATGCAAAAATGCCTTGATGCCGTCCTTTAAATTATCGGAGCCCGGTTCCAACCATTCCCCGAAATGGAATCCGGTATCCAGAACATATTTTTCCCGGTACCACTTCTTCCAGAAATTCATGACATTTCTCTTGCCGGCACGCATTTCATTAAAGTCCACCCATTTTTTTGCATAAGGGTAGACCTCCCGCATGAGCTCCGTATCCTGATAGAACCAGTACTGCATCCAGGGAACCGTCACAATGGCATCCGACCAGCCTGCAGCAGAGTGGCTCTCACCGATCATGGGAATGTGAGGAACCACATAAGGAAGACTTCCATCCTCCCGCTGCATACCAATGAAATCATGCATCCATTTTCGCAGGAAAACTCTGGTGTCAGACAGGTAATCCGCTGTCTCGTTAAAGACATTCATATCCCCGGTCCAACCGGCACGCTCCCGCTGCGGACAGTCCGCCGGGATGTCCACAAAATTCGATTTTTCACTCCAGATAACGTTTTCAACCAGCCGATTGATCAACTCGTTGGAACAGTGAAACTGTCCCGTCCAGGCAAGATCCGAATAAACCGCGATCGATTTGAAATTCTCGCTGCGCACCGGCTCCGGCCAGTCAAGAACCAGCACATACCGGTAACCACTGATCAAAAACTGTGAGCAATATTCCTGTGTTCCCTCTTTCAATAGATAATCCAGGCGCTGCCCCAGTGGCATCTTCTTTGCGGCATTTCCCTCTCCCTGAATATTTTTCAGGGTAAAATTGCCGTTCTCGTCAAGGGTCTCTCCCATGATCATGGATACCTTCTGCCCCTCATGCCCCGTCACACGGAATGATACATGGCCTGCCAGATTCTGGCCAAAATCCAGCACAGTATTTCCATCCGGCGTCACAAAGACCTTCGGAGAAAAGCTTTCGTGTTCCGTCACAGGTTCTCCCTCATCCGGCACGAAAGATCCTTCATACCGGATGGGCTCACACGCATACCAGCCGCTGTCATCAAAGATTGGAAGCAGCCAATCCTGCAGTTCCTTGGTCGCATCGTATCGTTCGATGGTTTTTAGGTTATTTTCCCGAAGGGGTCCCTCCTTGGTTGCCCGGGTCTTTTCATCACTCTCAAAGACCACAGAACTGCCGTCCTCATACTCCACTTCCAGCCGGAAGGCAAGGGCCGTCCTCGTGCCGTAAGTATTTCGCTTATTAAAAGCCCCAACCGATCCCTTGTACCATCCGTCTCCTACCACGGCAGCGATCACATTTTCCCCGGAAGTGAGGCGGTCTGTTACATCATAGTTCTGCACCTGCACCCGTTTTTTATAATCCGTAAAACCTGGCTTCAAAAGCCGATGATCCACCGGTTCCCCATTTACGTATGCCTGATAAACACCCAGTGCGGTGATTGACAAGCTTCCCCTCACAGGTTTTTTCTCTAGTTCAAACCGTCTTCGCAGATAGGAGGCTGGCAGTTCCGTCTTTGGATCAACTACACCGGTTTCAGCCGTCACAAATTGTAATTTCATTCCTAATTCTCCCTCTTCTTATAAACAGCCATAAAAAATATTCCTGACACAATATAGAAAATTGCCGGCAGAACAAGCAGCATCCAGACGATGGCCTGATTCACCGCAGCACTCTGGGCCGCCGCATTTTTCTGATATCCAACTGCCGCCAGCACATAGCCGGGAACCGCACCGCCGATGCCCATGCTGACCTTGGAGATAAAGGAGGACAGGGAGAATACCGCGCCTTCTGCCCGGAATCCCCGCTCCCGCTCCAATGCGTCCACATTATCTGCCAGCAGAGCAGGAATCGTCGATGTAAACAGGCCAGTACCGAAATTAAAGATAATGCCGCCCAGGATCTGAAGCATCAGATTGCCTGTATCCGGCAGACGCACCAGACATCCTAAGGTGAGGGTCGCTGCGGACACAGCAATGATAACTTTCTTGCCCTTATTCATCAGCGGCTTTGACAGGATGATAGCAGCGATCAAGCCGATCATACCGACTCCGCTGACGGTACTCATATAGGTGATGTCACCCATGACGTAGGTAAAGAAATATGCGTTCACGCTTGTCTGGAAGGAAGATCCAAGTCCCACAGCAAGATAGAAGAGAAATACCACAAGAAGCGGCGCATAGGTAAAGATTCCCAAAAGGTCCTTTGCCGTGTATTTTTCCGCATTCACGTCAGCAATCTTATGCTCTCTTACTCCCTTCGCACCGAAAAATGTTCCGGCCGCGATCACAACGGATACTGCAATGATCAACACATAATAGCCCTGCAGACCGGAATCAAAGGAAGCCAGGATGATGGGAGCCACAATACTGACCACCGCACCACCAAAAATCTGGCAGATTCCCTTGATGATACTCAAGGTATCCCGCTGGTGGACATCGTCACTCATAACCGCCAAAACACTGTTGCCGCTGATATCAAGCACTGTGAATGTGATGCTGAACAGCAGGTAGATCACATAGACCACGAACAGCTTCGCAGAAGAAGCCCAAACGCCGCCAAACCACAGCAGCAGGAAATTCAGGGCTGCGATGGGTCCAAACAGCATCAGCACCGGGCGAAACTTTCCGCTACTCTTCGCCTTCCTATGGTCTAAGATATAACCAATGACCGGATCGTTGGCCGCGTCAAAAAAACGTGCCACGATAAACAACGTAGCAACCGCAGCCGGATTTAATCCTACCACGTCCGTGTAGAAGATCAGCAGAAAGCTGTTGATCAGAGTCATGATGGGAATATTGCCCACCGTCAGTAATGCCAGTCCGAATTTTTCTTTTCCGGATATTTTTTTTGTTTCCATAATGTCCTCCTCGCATTGTTTTTATTGCGCATCTATATTTGTAATGTTATATTGAATCTATCACGGTTTCCATTTCACCATTTGCTCAAAACATTTCAAATATTGCTTACTACAAGGAGTCCCTATGTTTGAAAAGATTTCGTTTCTGTCCATGCAGTTTGACCATTCTGTCAACCGACGCAGTGCAGACCACATGATCCAGACCGTCCTTGGCCGGGATCTCTATCAGTATTCAAAGAAAAACTTTGACTCTGTGCCCTATGATGTGGAATTTTCCCTTCAGGGGAGCTCCAAGAGTCTTTTCCCTGGTCCCATCAGCATCCAGGAGGAAAAGGATTTTCTGACGATGCAGGTATTCAGTCTCTTTCAGGCCGGTTCTTCCTATTACACGAAGCGAAAAGACTATCCCTCTTATCTTCTAGCCTATACGTACGAGGGGCTCGGTCTCCTCACCCTGTGTGGGAAAACTTACAAGCTTCCTCCAAAAACCGGTTTTCTCATCGACTGCAGAACCTATCACGAGTACCGGACAGCCTCTGATTCCTGGAAATTTGGGCAGCTGCACTTCCATGGGCACAATGCCGACCGGTTCTACGGCGAATTTTACAAGGATGAAAGTCCCCTCTTCACTCTCGCGAATCCGGCTGCATTCCAGGAAACGTTAGAAAAGCTTCTTTACGCCTATCAGCAGATTCCCACCTCCTCCATGCTGGTTCGTTCCTGCCTGCTGGAGTCTCTCCTGCTCACGGTGATTCAAGAAAAATACACTCAGGAGGCGGACGTGCCGGAATACATCCGCTACCTCTGTCATTACCTGGAAAACAACCTGGAAAAACAATTTTCCCTGGATGAGATCGCCTCCTTCTGCAACAGAAGCAAGTACCATCTCTCCAGGGAATTCAAGCGTTTCACCGGTTTTTCCATTCATCAGTATCTCTTGTCCCTGCGCATTAGCCGGGCACGATTTTTGCTGCAAAATACGGAGCTTCCCGCGGAAACCATCTCCGATCTGCTGGGCTTTTCCAACTACTCCAACTTCTACAAGCAGTTCCTCGCCCAGACAGGAAAAACGCCCCGGGAATACCGGGGCATGCACGGATAGAATATAAGGTCCCTATCCCTCCTTTTTCCGAATCATGTTGAGGCACCGTTTCTTATCTGCGCTCCAGGATCTCCGGAAATTCCAATGTTCTCCTGCCGCCTCTGATCATCATAAAAGACAGGATCCTCGCATCCGGGTCATGGTCTCTTCGCCACGAATACAGCTCTTTCTGTTCATAAGTACAAATATGGTCATCTCGGATATTTTGGGGATTCAGCCCTGCCCTGAGAAGACTTGCTTCAATGGCCAGCCCCATATCGATCTGG
>CAVITM010000043.1:5557-13773 GCA_963645455.1 Moraxellaceae bacterium
CGATCTGGTAACGTCCGTTATCCTTCGGCGTTATGATCTTTTGACATTCAGCCTCGGAAAAATTCTCATAAAAACCGTCCAGATCCTTTTTTTGTACCTCATGATGCTTCGCACAAAGATACGGTCCCAGATAGCATCCGTATGTCGTTGGCGGGTTCTGATCAAATCAGAGATTTTCAGTCCAAAGCTCTCAGCCAGCTCCTCAAAATGCGGCCAGTCCTCTTTCGTATGGTCATGCCAGTGTCCCTCTCCGCCCGTCGTGTAACCGGCGATGATATTTCCCGTGCCAAAGAAATCCACGCTGCGATAATCCATTTTTCGACTCCTTCTCACTGCAAATTCATCCAATGAATAAATACCAGTCTACACCAGGCAGGGCAAAAAGAAAAGAGCATATCCCTCATTGATATGCTCTTCCTCTATAAAATATTATTGCCCCAGATAACTGTCCACCAGTGCATCTCCCAGCTGTTCCCGTATGGACTCACAGGTATTCTGTGAACGCTGGCGCATCTGTTCATACAGTTCTTCAGATGGAGTAATGACCTTCGTTCCGGATTCTTCAATGATCTTCATCCTGTCCGCAACTCTCTCATCTGCCTGCTCTCTGGCATATGCTTTCGCAGTAGTTGCTGCCTCTGTCAGAATCTCCTGTTCTGCGTCATTTAAGCCATCAAATAGCTCTTCATTCATAAATAACGTGATATAATGGGGCAAATGATTTGTCTCGACAATGTAATCCTGCTGCTCGTACAGCTTGCCTGACACAATGACCTCCACCGGATTTTCTTCCGCATCTATCGTTTTTTGCTGCAGTCCGATATACACTTCACTGAACGCCATGGGTGTCGGATTTGCGTCGAGATCCTTCCAGAAAGAAATCTGATTTGTATTCTCCATTGTCCGGATCTTCTGGCCCTTAAAATCACTGATATCTTCTATTTTTACATTGGTTGTCATCACGCGGAATCCCTGGTCTGCAATACTAAGCAGCTCATAGCCATATTCATTATATGCCGCTTCCAGCTGACTGTGAAACTCCTCATTATCCACTGCTTTCCGTGCATCTTCAATAGATTCAAAGGCACATGGATAATCGAACACACCCGTTGCCGGAATATAGCTTGCCTGGGGTGCGGTATTCTGCACAACAAATTGGATATCTCCCTCTTCACAGCTCTCCAGCAGCTCAGAATCATTTCCAATGGTAGAGTTGGGATAAATATCTATGGCCATCTCTCCATCACTTAATCTTGAGACTTCTTCTGCAAATTTTTCTGCAAAAAGCTGCGTTACCGTATCCTCCGGACTGCTGGTTCCCAACAGCCATGTATAAGCTGCCTTTGCTTCTCCGTCATCCTCCGCTGCAGTCCCGCATCCGGAAAAGCTAAAGCAGGCAGCCGACAGAACCATGATCAGGGTGATACATGATGTGAGATTTTTTTTGATCATTTTTTCTTTTCTCATATGCAGTCCCTCCTACAAGGCAAGGCTGATTGCCGGAATAAAGGTAATCATCAGTAATGCTACAAGAAACAGAACAATCATTGGAACTGCTTTTTTGGCAATCTCCATAACCGGCACGCCTGACATGGATCCGGCCACAAACAGATTCACTCCCATCGGAGGGGTAACAAATCCAATGGCCAGATTGACCACCATCACAACTCCAAACTGGATCGGATCCATTCCAATCTCTACAATAATGGGGAGAAGGATGGGTGTTGTGATCAGGATCGCCGGGCTGGTGTCCATTACCATTCCCACAAATAACAGGAACAGATTGATCACTAAGAGAATGATCACCGGGTTTGAAAAACTGCTCAATATCCATCCGCTGATTCCCTGGGGTACCTTCAGAAGGGCAAGAACCCTGGAAAATGCAGTAGATGCGATCAGAATCAGAAGCAATGGTCCATAGGTGCTGACTGCCTCTGACAAAATAGCCAGAATATCCTTTACTCTGAGGGATTTATAAATCACAAGACTTACAAAAAGTGCATAAAATACAGAAATCACTGCTGCCTCTGTCGGAGAAGCGATTCCACCATAGATGCATCCCAGAATGATCACCGGCGTCAGGATCGCCCAGATTCCATCTTTCATCAGATTGACCAGACCTCTTGATCTGAGGGTGTCCACCACCGCATGGATACTTTCCTTGTCTTCGCCGTGCTTCCAGCAGTAAAACTGTGCATATCCCATCAGTAACACTGCAATCAGGATTCCTGGAACGATACCTGCCTTAAACAGATTTCCCACGGATTCACCGGATGCCATGGAAAATAAGATAAAAGGAATACTTGGAGGTATGATCACTCCCAATCCTCCGGCAACAGCTACGATTGCTGTGGAAAATTTTTTATCATAACCGAGATTTGTAAGGATCGGTACGGTCATGCTTCCTACTGCCGCTACTGTTGCAGGGGCTGATCCAGAAATCGCCCCGTAAAACAGACAGGTGATCACTACTGCACAGGGAACGCCGGCTCTGCAGTTTCCGATAAAATAGATAAATACATCAAAAATCTTTCTTGATACACCGCCTCTTGCCATGATGATTCCTGAAAGAACAAACATAGGAATTGCAAGGAGCGGAAAACTGTCCAGGCCGCCCAGCATGGAACGAAGCACATAGGACACGCTTCCGGCAAATTCAGGATTGATGATTCCCGGAAAAAGCGATGCAATTCCTACAGAACTGGCAATCGGCACTGCCATGATCAGCAACACAAAAAATACGATAAAAATTGCTACTCCCTGCATTCTTAACCCTCCTTCAGCTCTTTTATTTTCATCCAGATCTGCTGGATCATCCGAAATTCTGCCAGTACAAAGCCAACCATTGGTGCTGCCTGAAGAATCCACATCGGCATGTTCATAGCCGTGCTTGTCCGGCCGCTTTCCAGCACTTTCAAAAATGAGATGCACGACTGGGGAATCAAATATCCGAAAAACACAGCCTCTATTACATAATCCACGCATAAAATAAATGCTTTTAATTTAGGCGAAAATGCGGTGATGAACTGATCAATGCGAATTGCAATGGAATTGCGTGCCGCAAAGCCAATACTTAAAAATCCGCTCCACACAAACAGATACCTGGTAAGCTCCTCCGACCATGAAATCGAGTAATTAAATAAGTATCTTGCAACAACCTGTGCCCCCATTACCAGTGTCATGATAGAGAGAAGTAGGACCATAACAGCTTCCTCAAAATGTTTATCCAGCCATTTTATAACTTTCATGGGGTCCTCCCTTCACTCCTGTCCATCATTTTCCCGTAACCTGCATTAACAAATACTGCAAGTCCCACACCAACTGCGGTGATCACTATATTGAGAATCACCACCGCACCGGCACCTTTTTCAGCGCCGATTTTTCCTGCCAGCGATAATACCGTATAATTTGATAAACTGGATGCGATCATAATAATACTGGTAATCGTACCTTTAATATCCGGAAACAGGTCATTTACTGTCGCTGTCGCAAGCTGAAGCACCCCGCCTGCTGCGGAATATCCAATCACAAAAGCCCCGATCATGCAAATCTGCGGAGTTTTTATGATATAGACCAGGCTCAGCATGATCAGCGAGATCACCGGATAGATCAAAAGAAACCGAACCGCTTTAAATCTGCTCACCAGAATTGCAGTGACGAAAATCGCCAGAATCGTTCCTGCTGAGTAAAATGTCTGCATGGAACCCGGGTCTGTCATGCCGGCAACTTCTTTGCCAAAGGTCTGCGCACAGTTGAGCCAGAGCTGAAAGGTTGCCGTACATGTAAATCCAATTAAGATCAGCGCTACGCTCTGAGGTGTAAACTTCGCCTTTTTCAGACTCTGCAAAAAAGAATCTGCCTTACCCTCAGGTTTTGCACCTTGGGGCATGGGTACGATCAATACCAGAATGCCTATTACTAAAATTGCCCCTGCTGCCAGATACATCAAAATACTGTAAGGAAAACCAGTCCCGGCGATAAAGCCAAGGAGAAAGGGCATCAACAGCTGAGCCGCCGAAATGAACAGCTTCGTCAGCATCGTTGCCAATCCTGATCTTGGTTCAAGGATCTCCACACAGGCCGGAATAACTCCTGTATCCAGGAAGGAATTGGCAGCGCCTCCAAGAATCGCCGCAAAATATGCAACCTGCATATTGGGTGACAGAGCAATTCCCACAAAAAACAGAATGTAAAAACCGATCCCGATCAAAGCACAGGGCCGCCGTCCCACCTTATCTGAAATCGGTCCCGAAAACGGAAGCGAGATCAGGCGTCCAAGGCCTAATGCTGCTGCCACAAGTGTTACCTGTTCGATTCCGGCACCCCACTGTCCGGAAAGAAATTCTTTGATTGCCTGCTGTCCTAATAAAGACGCCCCAATCCCATGTATGAAAAAGGTCAGATACAGTACAAATGCACTTATATAGTATTTGTTTTTCCCTTGCATGGTTTTTCCCCCTCTCCTGCTGATATTTCAGTTTACGATTTGTGTAATGCGTCCAGGATAAAATCAACCTCTTTGATCGATAACTGTCCCGGTGCAGAGCTTCTCAGTGTACTTCCAAAGGTAAGCGATGATCCAAAAATCTCTCCACTGATCCGGCTGACTTCCCCCAGCCAGCCCATAGACATAGTGATCAAAGGTCCATCCGCATGTACATTTGCATACTGATTGGTCGCTGATAACAATGTCAGCACATCCTCTGCGTTTTGCGGCATTACTGCAACCTTTGGCACATCTGCACCGAGCTCCCGCATTTTGCACATCCGTTCTACAATGGTCTGATCATTGGGTGTTTTCTCAAAATCATGGCTGGATATGACAACCACACACCCATTCTGATGGGCATAGCTGCAAAAATCCCTGCACACACCATCCCCCATAAACAGTTCGATGTCGATCAGATCCACTGTTTTGCTCAATGCAAGCCTTCTGTTTAAGGAAACATACTCATCCAGTGAAATGGGATTACTGCCGCCCTCTGTCCGGTAAGTAAATAAAACCGGCATTTCTCCTACAGCTTCTCTGAGCTTTTGAGCCAGCTCAACAGCCTTTCCCGCAATATGAACCTTTTCATAATAATCTGCACGCCATTCAATCAGGTCAGCGCCGGAATCCTGTGCGAGTTTTGCTTCCTTCAGAATATCCCCTTCAGATCTTCCCGTGATGGGAACACAGATCTTCGGTCTGCCTTCCCCCAGCATCATTCCTCTGATATTGATTGATTTTCTCATATTCTACCACCTTATCTGTTACTGAGATATCCATGTTTTCGTAATGTTTTCAAAATGTTATGCCCTTCTGCCACACCTTCTATGATTCTGCGGGCACGTACACTATCGCCCACATTCAGGATCTCCACTTTTTCGTCTCCCGCAAAAGCTTCTTCCAGCTCTTTGAGAACCGGGCTTTTGGATTTCATTCCAAGGCAGACAAAGCCATAATCAAATGCATATTCCTTCAATTCTCCTTCCGGAGTTTTTACGGTAAAGCTGTCTTTGCTCACCGATGTTAAAGCGGTTCTCGGAAGTTCTGTAACATGATATTTTTCAATGATTTCCTTCATCCGCAGCTTGCTCACAGGGTCAAGATCCTTTCCAATCTGATCCATCATCTCAATGATCATCACCTTCGCACCTCTCGGGGCAAAGAACTCAACCACATCCAGTCCTACTGCGCCTCCGCCAACAACAGTCACTGTTTTTCCTTCCAGATTCTGGGGAAAACGGTCAATATTGTCGATCATTTTTAAAATAGAATATACCTTACTTTCGTCCTTGTCGATCCAATCATGAAGTCCTTCGATCGGCGGTAATAAGGGTTCGGATCCTGTGGCATTGACAATAATATTGGGCTTCAGGCATTTTACAAATTTTGCAGTTGCTTCTGTCCCTGTGAAAGTATACAGATTCGGAAGATTCTCCGCACGCACGGTCAGATAATCCACAAAATCACGAATCCGCTTCTTATCCGGTATTTTGCTGATCTGGGCTGCCAGTCCGCCCAGTTGCTCTTTTTTCTCCAGTAAGAAGGTCTGACATCCCACCTCTGTTGCAGTGCAGGCAGCTTCCAGTCCGGCTGTTCCACCACCGATGACTACAACATTACAAGGTTTTGAAACCTTTTCCTGGGTGTCATATTCATTTACGGTCGGATTTACTGTACAGCGAATGGGGGTATTTTGTGCCAGGCGGTGTCCTGCGCAGCCAATATTGCATGAAATACACTTGCGGATGGAACATTCTTCCCCGAATTCTACCTTGTTTACCCAGTTAGGGTCTGCGATCAGCCCCCGTCCCATTCCAATAAAATCAGCATCTCCATTTTCCAGAATTTCTTCTGCTCTTTTGGGAGAACGGATATTTCCGGTTGTAATGGTGGGTTTGCCGAATTTTTCTTTCACTGCCCGGGACATATAAGATCTCCAGCCGTCTTCTAGCTGGCAGCTGTCAATCTGATACTGGAGAGAAGTATTCAGTCCGGCCGAAACATCGATGACATCCGCCTCTTTTTCAAAATAGGTCAGAAGCTCCAGTGTGTCCTCCAGTGTATTTCCACCCTTCACCAGTTCATCCGCACTGATCCTGCAGAAAATGGGAAAAAAAGGACCTACCTGTTTTCTCACTTCTTCCATCACCATTTTTGCAAAGCGGGCGCGATTTTCCGGACTTCCTCCAAATTCATCAGACCGGTGATTCATCGTAGGAGACAGGAACTGGCTGATCAGATATCCATGACCGGCATGGACTTCCACAGCATCGAATCCGGCTGCCTGGGCACGTTTGGCAGCTTCTCCGTATTTTTTAACGATTTCCAGAATCTCCTCTTTTGTCAGCGGCCGGGGAACCGATCCACCCGGTTTTGACGGAATATCCGATGCAGATACCGTCTGCATTCCAATCCTTTTGTCCATGGCTGATGCTCCTGCATGGTTTAACTGAACCGCAATGCAGGTTCCATACTGGTGCACCGTTTCGCATAGCTTATAAAATCTCGGAATATAGTTGTCATGGTCAATTCGAATCTGTGTGGTTCCATTGGATCCCAGAGGGAAGTCAACACAGGCATTTTCCACAATGATCAGTCCAACACCGCCCTGGGCCCGCTGCTCATAATAATTCATATGCAGGAAGCTCATTTCTCCGTTCTGCTCACCATAATTGGTTCCCATGGGAGCCATGGATACTCTGTTCTTCACTGTCATCCTTCGAATGGTAATGGGTTCAAATAATTTCGGATATTTCTCATGTTTTTTCATTCTGACTGCCCCCTTTCTATGCCTGGCACTGACCAAACTCTTCAGAGCCATAAGAATAGATATCGTAATATTTCAGCAATTCCAGACCTTTTCTTAAATCTGTATCGTAATCATCAAAGGTATTGGCCTCGTAAGAAATGTAGCCCTTATACGAAATATTTTTTAAGGTCTCAAATAATTTTCCATAATTAAATCCGTCCCAAAGCATGGGAACCCGTCTTTCCGGAAATGCAAATCCCGGATTATCTACATGGACATGCTTGATGAAATCAGCATATTCTTCAATGACTGAATAATCATGCCCGCCAGCTACAAACCATCTGAAATCCAGCAGGGTTTTCAGATTTTTGCATCCCAGCTTCTTTGCATACTGATATGCTTCCGGAATACTGAGTACGGAGTTGCAGATCGCTGCTGCCAGCGGTTCCATCATAATTGTGATATTATACTGCTGCGCAATCTCACACAACTTCACTATCATTTCATCATTTTTCTTTGCGGCTTCTTCTCGTCCCGCCCCTTCCGGAAGACTTCTCGTCTTACCGTTTCCATATACAAAATATCTCGCTCCCATACGGGCAGTACGATCGACTGCCCGTTTCAGGTATTCTGTATAATATTCCACATCAAAGCTTTCGTCAGCGATTACTACATCCAGGGGAAGGGGATTATCAAAAACCTCACTTGCCAGACCCGTATCTTTTATCTTTTTTCTTGCCTTCTGATAGTCCAGGTCATCAAAAGACATAATTTCTTTTATATGAAGCTCGATTCCGTCATACCCGGCTGCCGCAATCCTGTCCGCTTCATTTATGAATCCAAAATGACTCGTTTTCATCTTCATAGGTTTTGTCCTCCCCTGTCCTGATCAATCGTTCTTAAGAATTACTTTTACCTCTTTGTAATGTCCGGAAATCAGATCTTCAAATCTCTCCTGTACCTGATTCATCGGAACTA